>JBFMAM010000168.1:0-4517 GCA_040755805.1 Nitrospirota bacterium | reverse complement strand
AAAGCCGGAGAATTCAAGAAACTCCAGGCAAATATAGGAGAAGTTGAAAGAATGCTTAAGGCACTAATAAAATCCTTAGAAAATAAGCACTTGAATCCTTGAATCCTGGAATCCTTGAACCCTTTTTGGCAACTAAATTGGAGAAGAACCTTATAAATAAATGCTTAGAAATTATTTCCTTGGCCTCTCTTTGAATAAAAAATTAATAGGGATGATGCTATTCCTCAGCTTCATCCTCATCTCGGTTTTACTATTTCTTTACTCGCAGTCTGAAAAGGCATTGCTTACAGAACTCGAAAATCAAACAGCCGAGCTATCAAAGGCGATACAGGTCGGTGTTGAAGAGGTTACAAGCCGTGGCTATACAGATGAGATGCGTCTATCTAACTACCTTAAGAAATTAAATTCAAAAGGTGTGAAAGAGATATCTATCATAAGTAATACGGATGAGATCATCGCAAGTACTAACCCGATGAAGGTAGGTGAACAGGTTAGCCCTAAGAAAAAAGAGCGTATCATAAAGGCAGAACTTGGTGAGCCTGTTTCTAAAGAGGGAAAGGTCTATAATGTCATTCTACCAGTAGTTGCCGGCAATGAGCATTATGGTTATATCCATCTAAAGATAAATGCAGAGGATTTTTCTGAACTTCTCAGGATTAATGCAATAAAAAGGATAGTTGCAACTTCTTTAGTTTTTGGTCTTGGTATACTCATTGCGGTGCTCCTTTCGTGGATGTATACCAGACCAATACATAATGTAGTTGATGCTGCACGAAAGGTTGCAGCAGGTGATCTAATATTAAACCCGATTACAGATAGGAAGGATGAAATTGGAGAGCTAACACGGAGTTTTAATTTTATGGTTCGGAAACTCAGGGAGAAGCGTGCACTTGAGGAGAAACTGCGCGAGGCTGAACACCTTTCCGGGATAGCACAGTTTGCAAGGGGCATTGCACATGAGATAAGGAATCCACTGAATTTTATAAGCCTTTCGATAGACCATCTAAGAGAAAAATATATACCCTTAGAAAGCGAAAAAAAAGAGAAGTTCGAGTCCCTTATCACGAGTATAAAGCAGGAAATGCAACGTCTTAACAAACTCGTAGGAGATTTCCTGGATTATGGGAGACCGTTAAGGCTGAACTTTCAGTATGTAGATATTGGTAACCTTATCGAGGAAGTAATGACCCTGGTAGTGGCAAAGGCAGAAAAAGATAATATTGAGATAAGCAGGCAATATGGTGCACTTCCGGAGCTCTATTTAGACCCTGAGCTGGTAAAGACATGTATCTTTAATGTTATCCTTAACGCATTTGAGGCAATGCCGCATGGTGGGAAGCTTATAGTGAACACTCAGGCCTCTGACAGAAAGATCTCTATTATTATTGAGGACACAGGTATTGGTGCTTCTAAGGAGAATCTGCCAAGGCTCTTTGATCCATTCTTCTCAACTAAGAGCACAGGCCTTGGTCTCGGACTTGCTATGACTAAAAGGGTTATCGAGGAGCACGGTGGTAAGGTAGATTTCCAGAGTATAGAAGGCATGGGTAGTACCGTAACAATATCTTTGCCAATTACATTTAATCACCAGAATGGGCAATAACCAATGACCAAATTACAATAACCAGATAATCAACAATGACCAATAACCAAATTCCAATCCGCCTTAGGCGGGCCAAACCTGTTTGGTTATTGATGATTGGTTATTGGAATTTATTTGATGTTTGGGATTTGGTTAATTGGTTATTAATAATTGGAGCTTATTTGGTGCTTGGTTATTTGGCCATTGATTTGTGAAAGGGAGGAACAAATTGGCTGTTGTGCTTGTAGTGGATGACGAACCCCTTCAGAGGAATATTCTCAAGACAATACTCGATGACGAAGGATATGAGACCTATACTGCCTCATCAGGTGAGGAAGGACTGAGGATTATGAAGAAGTTTAGCCCTGATGTAGTTCTTAGTGACCTAAAGATGGAAGGCATGGACGGTATAGAATTTATTGAATCCATTCCCATGGAGCCTTTTGAGCCATCTGTAGTCATAATGACTGCATACGGCACAATATCCTCGGCTGTGGAGGCTATTAAGAAAGGTGCATTTGATTATCTAACAAAGCCACTCGATAAAGATACACTCCTGCTGACAGTCAAGAGGGCTGTTGAAAGGTCTACCCTCCTTAAAGAAAACCTGCAACTCCAGAAGGCACTTTATGATAGGTTCAGTATAAAAGGGATTGTCGGGAGTTCAAGAAAGATGAAGGAAGCAATTGAGATAATGAAAAAGGTCTCTTCGAGTTCTGCAACTGTCCTAATACTTGGAGAAAGTGGTACAGGCAAGGAACTTGTAGCAAGGGCTATACACTATAACAGTCCGAGGCGCACAAAGCCTTTCACTGCAGTAAACTGTGCTGCTATTCCTGAAAACCTGATAGAGAGCGAGCTCTTCGGTTACGAACCAGGTGCTTTTACAGGTGCAAAATCAAGGAGTATAGGACTTTTTGAGGCTACAAATGGTGGCACAATATTTCTTGATGAGGTTGGAGACCTCCCACCCTTGACACAGTCCAAGATCCTCAGGGTGCTCCAGGATAAGGAGATAAGAAGAATTGGTAGTCGTGAGTGTATAAAGGTTGATGTTCGAATAATCGCGGCAACAAACAAAGACCTTGAGAGAGAAATAGCAAGGAAGAACTTTAGAGAAGACCTCTATTACAGGCTGAAGGTTATAACCATAGAGCTTCCGCCACTGCGTGAAAAAAAGGAGGACATTCCCGAACTTGTGAACTTTTTTATTAAGAAATATAACCAGGAATTTGGAAAAAGAATAAAGGGAATAGAGGAAAATGCAATAAAGGCACTCATCGAATATCACTGGCCAGGAAATATAAGACAACTTGAGTCTGCCATCGAACGCGCTGTTCTTATGTGTGAATCTTCTGATATACGCCTTAAGGATATTAAAAGCGAATTAAGACTTCTACATCGAAGTGATATTCTTGATTTTGACCTTCCGGATGAAGGAATAGATTTTGAGGAGCTGGAAAAAGAGCTTTTGAAAAAGGCGATGTTAAAGTCCAGCGGTGTTGCAACAAAAGCAGCAAAGCTCCTCGGTATAAGTTATAAGACATTCTGTTACAGGTGGGAAAAGTTTAACCTCAGTTCCCCAAAAGAGGATACCCTTTCCTAAAAGAGCAATGTCTATTTTTAAAAAAGGTTTAATATACTACGTTTAGTCATGGCATGGTTATTGCCCTAACAGAATCTTTGGGATAGTCCGCCCGAGGCGGACCGCCTATCGATAGGTGGGGTTTTCGTTCGACTGAGCGTTCGACTGAGCTCACACCGAAGTCTCACGCCGAGGGCTCACGACGAAGTCTAACCCCGCAAAAAAAATTTTCAGGTGAAAGGAGGTGATTAAATGAAGAAGGCAATAGCTATCATCGTCGCAGTACTTTTTGTATTCGTCATAACTTCTGTCTCCTTTGCGGTAGAGGAGAAGAAGGCAGCGCCTGCACCTGCAGAGAAGAAGGCTGAACCAGCAAAGCCTGCAGAAAAGCCAAAGGTAAAGGTTGTTACCGGTGAGGTCAAGGCGGTTGATGCAGTAGCCAAAACCATTACCGTAGCCAAGAAGGTAAAGGGCAAGGTCGAGGAGACCGTTGTCACAGTTGATGATAAGACCAAGATTACCTTAGGTAAAGAAAAGAAGACACTTGCTGATGTAAAAGCCGGCGATAAAGTGACCGTCAAGTATACACAGGTTGATGGCAAGAATGTAGCAAAAAGCGTTGCTATTAAGACAGCTCCGGCAGCAAAACCTGCAGAGAAGAAGGCTGAACCAGCAAAGCCAGTTGAAAAGAAATAATTTCAAGCCTAAAGCGGGGGAGCACTCTCCCCCGCAAAAATTTTCCTCAGATTGCCTTTTAAAAACTCATCCTTTGCAAAGCTAATGATTCCTGCAAATCTAATGTCCTATCTCGGTTTTTGACTTTGTCATTCCGGCTTGTCCGGAATCTTTTTTCCGGAAGGACATTATAATACCTTAATTGTAGCCGCAGGCTTCAGCCTGCGATTAAATGGTGGCTTAAAAATTGTTTAGACCCACGCAACCTAAAGGTTGCGGCTACACAAGTATAATAGCATTTATTATATAATAGCCAGAAAAAATCAGGAGGTAGTCTTGAAGACAGGGATTTCTGTCGAGCTTGCTTCGCGCTTGAAGCATCTCCCACCTTATCTGTTTGCATCTATAGACGAGATGAAACAGAAGGCAATAGATAGAGGCATCGACCTTATAGATCTTAGTATTGGTGACCCCGACATCCCAACGCCATCACACATAGTTAATGCAATGAAAGAGGCTGTTGAAAACCCTATTAACCACCGTTATCCATCATACGAAGGGATGCTCTCTTTCAGAGAAGCTGTTGCAAGCTGGTATAGGAGAAGATTTAATGTCAAGCTTGATCCACAGACAGAGGTGCTCTCTTTAATTGGATCGAAGGAGGGTATAGGCCAT
>JBFMAM010000167.1:0-4547 GCA_040755805.1 Nitrospirota bacterium | reverse complement strand
CAAGCTTAACTGATGCCTTAACAGTATTAAGATTCGAAAAGTCAGTCCCTTTTAACAGGACTTCCGTGGATACTTCCTCAACGGGCAGTTGGGGTGGGATATATCTCAGAACCTCTTTTTTAGCACATGCAGAAAGTATCAAAAGAAAGAGCAAAAAGAGTTTAAAACGCAACAATCAGCACTCCAGCAGTAACTGCGATCTGGTATAGTATCTGAGTAATGTCCCTTATCTCACGCATCCATGCAATCCTCACCAGCTTTTCAGGAACCACTATGGTGTCCCCTGGCTCTAATTCCTGGCCTCCAAATTCCCACCTATTAGAATCCTTATTCCATGTAATACCAAAAAGGGCACCATATGGTTTTACAGCGGTCCCGTCAGCCTTTAAAATATATACCCTCTTTTCATCAGCATTCTCGGTGTATCCGCCAGCTATATCTATATAGTTTGAAATGCTCTTGTCCTTATCATAGACAAAGGCTGTCTGATTATATACAGCACCTACGACCTGAACACTCTGGGGATTTGATGGAATAAGCAGACTATCCCCTTCCTCAAGTTCTATGTCATAAGGAGTCTTTTTCAGAATTTCAGGCTGGTCTATTTTTATAGACATCCTGCCTTTTGCCTTTATGCCCTTCAGTGCGGTTACAAAGTCCCTTCTTTGTTTGATTTCGTATTCCTTAATCTTTGCCTCCTCCGGGGATAAGGCAGTCGCTGTCTCTGCTGCACCTTTTCCTAAAAGCTCTATTTCAAGCCTCTCTACCATCTCATCAATCTGCTTTTGCTGAAGCTCTCGTATCCTTTCCCTTGTAAATACTGCACCTCTTGAATAGGCCTTGTCTGTAAACCCACCAGCCCTTTCTAAAAGGGAAGAGAGTTTCTCACCTTTTTTGATGGTATACATACCTGGAAATTTAACCTCACCAGATATGGTTACTGTCTGATAAAGACTCCATTCAGGAACGGTACGGACAAAGAGGTAGTCATCTTCTTTAAGTTGGATATTACTTTCGGGTTCCCCTGCTAAGGCCTTTTCGAGATTAATTATGATCTTCTCGGTTCTTGGTCCTTTATCCGTAACATATACCCTGGTTAATTCAGCCTCTTTATTGTATGCATAATATTTAAGTCCCCCTGCCATTGAGATCAATTCTTTGACAGTCATTCCTAACATAAACCCATAATCTCCTTCTCTCTGCACAGCACCAGAAATCCTTACTACTCTTTTGTCTTGAACGATCTGGAATATCTTCACCACATCCCCTGATCGAAGGGTAATATCCTCATCCCTTATACTATCCAAATCAGATTCAAATACAATCTGTCGGCTGTTATCAATAATTCGCTCGATCTGAATCCTACCTTTAAAGGCAACAGCACTCAGTCCACCAGCCATCTCTATTAATTGGGAAATCTTTGTCTCACCTTTAAGCTCATATATGGCAGGATTGTTAACACTACCTGCAATGCCTACAAGAGGCCCAACCGGTGGTATAAAAATCACATCCTCAGGCATGAGCCTTATATCCTTTGTCTTATCACCCTTTAACAAGAAATCATATATATCAAAATGGACAATGGTCTTACTATTTCTTTTTAATTCTATATCCCTCATGGTGCCTGTCTTGCTCGGGCCACCTGCCTCAAAAAGGGCGTTAACAAGTGTTGAAAGAGAAGAAACGGTATATGCCCCTGACCTCTCTGCATTTCCCACAATATAGACCTTTATCGTCCTTAATGCACCCATGCTCACATTCATCTCAAAGCCTGTATAATACTTTGAGAATTCCCTGTGGAGGATTTCTTTTAGCTCTTTAAATGTGAGTCCTGTGACTCCCAGTATGCCGACTTTTGGCAAGCTGATATTGCCATCTCTGTCAACCACCACATTCCACTGCCCCTCAATCTTTCCCCATAAAGTTATCCTTATCTCATCACCAGGCCCAAGGACATAATCAGGTCCAACGGGTATCTTATCAACAGGGGCAAAGGTTGAGGGAGGCTGTTTGAAGAGGTCATAACCAAACTGTTTGAGATCAGTGGATACTGCAAAAGGGTTTTTTATATCTAATATTTTAAACGCATTCAATATTGCTTCACGTGTTCCAATTAAGAATCCTGCATCAACTATTATTGGTACAGTAGTAATCTCGATTTCTTTTATCTCTCCTTTTCTCTCTTTTTCTTCTTTACCTTCTTTTTCTTTCTCTTCTTTCTCTCTTTCCATCCGCTTGGTAATCTTAATGACTTTAACAGTAATTGCAATCTTATCCTTTGGTAAATTCTTTGCCGAATACTGGAAAGTGATCCCTTCAAACCTTTTTAAAATCTCAAACTGAAATTCAGTAATTTCTATTGCTTTCTCAGATATATACTGTTCAAACTCTGAGGGTTTTTCTTCAGATGGCTGCCGAGTGGGTGGCAACTGAGATGGAGCTGGCTGTGCTGGTTGAGGTAGCTGAATAGATGGAATTGGTTGGGCAAAACCCGCTGGTAACTGACCTGCAGGCATTATCGGAATCATCTGTATCTGCTGGGCAAATGCGCTTGCTGCAAAAATCAGGAAAAAGAGTCCGAAAACAATGACAAATACATCAGAAAATTTAGGTTTCATCATATAAACACCCCATATCAAAGCTTTTATAGTTTCGCCTAAGTTGAGCGATTTTTCATTATAAAGCCTGCACTTCGGGTCAGTCCGCCAAAGGCGTACGAATCTACCCATAGGTGAGCCGATAACCCATCGGGTAGTAGCATCCCGAAAGCCTTCGGGACTGACCTGCTAAGATTTTAAAGAAGAATCGCTCAATTTAGGTTTCAGATTATTTAACGCTATCCTTCATCCATTTGTCAACTTCAGAAAATGGCTGTGTTACGGAATAATCATAATTGCACTATTTGTAAAAATCATTGTTGCACTTCAAAACAATACAGGTTGTAATGGGCAATTTTTAGTGTTATTATAAGCTTTAATCTTTTTTATCATTCTGGCTTGTCGTTCGACTGAGCTCACGCCGAAGTCCAGAATCTTTCTTTTATCGCCTTTTAAACCAACCGAGGCTTGAAAAAGGATTCCCGACAAGCCCGCCTCAGGCGGACAAGCGGGAATGACATCGAGTGCACCCTTGGTAACTTCTATTTTCATGTTCCTTTGTGCCCCGAAAGCATCCGGGACGTGTCGATTCCTGTGAAAGCAGGAATCCATAGATTCCGCATCAAGTGCGGAATGACAAACTTGATACCTTGCAGCTCTGCTGCGGGGAGTTCATTATATTTTATGGTTAGCCCAAGGTTAGAGTTTTATTATGTCACTTGACTTTTTATTTTTTATATATATAGTTAGTAATTACTTACACTAATGAAAAAATCCTTTACCGAAAAAAGGCTCTTAGAGGCAACTCTGCGATTGATATCAGAGAAGGGCTATCTCGGTGCCACAACAAGAGAGATAGCCCAGGTGGCAGGTGTTACAGAACTTACCCTCTTCAGGCACTTCGGCTCAAAAGAAAGGCTCTTTGAAGAGGTTCTCAATAGGTATACCTTTCTGCCTAAACTCAGGGAGCTCTTGCCCGAACTTGACGGGCTTTCCTATGATAGAGCGCTGGGAGTAATAGGTATAAGGTTTATCGAGACCTTGAAGGAGAGAAAAACTCTGGTCAAGATTATGCTCTCTGAGATAAATCTCTATCCAGATAAGATAAGGGTAGTTTATAACAGTTTTATAGATGAGCTTATAGGAACCCTTGCTGACTACATCAGGACTTTGCAGAAGAGAGGTATGCTCAGGCCGTTTCCCCCTAAAATGGCTACCAGGGCATTTCTTGGGATGATTTTCTCCTATTTCATGGCAGAAGAGATTATGGGAGGACGTAATATCGCCAAAAGGGAGATGGAAAAGATGATAGGAGAGTTTGTGGATATATTTGTGAATGGAACTCTGAGAAGGTAATATCGAAGAAGACCTTATAGTGTCGTGTCCCATAAAAAAGACTATAATAAATTGTCATTGCGAGCGACAGCGAAGCAATCTCAAATCATATAAGGATAAAGATTGCCACGTCGTCCCGAAAGCATTCGGGACTCCTCGCAATGATACTATAAATACAATGTTATTTGCGAACGCTACACTAAGAGGTAATAATTAACAATATGGCTTTTAAGACTGTGATTTACTCATTTATTATATTTTTGCTCTTTATCTGGATTATCAGCATCGACAATCTTTTTGCAGAGGAATATTCGCTTGACGACCTTTACAGGCTTGCCCTTGAACGCTCTGAGAGGATAAAGATATCAGAGGAAGACTTATCTATTGTAGAAAGAGGAAAGGATAAGGCTCTTTCGGTGCTCCTTCCCAAACTTTCTACCTTCTGGAATTATACGAGGTATAGTGAAGTTAAAACAACCGGCACGGGATGGATTATTCAACCTGATTATTCTACATCTTGGGGGTTAAGGCTCGACCAGTCAATGTCCTTAAGTGGTAGAGAACTAAAGGCTTTTAAAATCTCGAAGGAAAACATTGAGAAGAGCGGATATGACC
>JBFMAM010000166.1:0-4572 GCA_040755805.1 Nitrospirota bacterium | reverse complement strand
AAACCCTATTGCATCAATAGACTGGGACATCTGTCTGAGTTTCATCTTCAGGTGATTATTCCCGACTATCCTCGGATAAAGAACCTCAAGCCTCTTCGAGCCTAAGAGTGGCTCAGGATTGCCAAACCCGAGGGGCTCAAGCATCTCGAGTTCTTTTGTGAGGTTGAAATTTATGTCAGAGAGGTTCACATTTGCATCTATCTCGAGTAAGGGTATAAAATCTCTGTCAGTGAGGGTTTCATTCACAATCCTGTTAATCCTTTCCTCGAAGGATGAAATATACTCAGACTCCAGTTTAAATCCTGCAGCCTGTTTATGGCCGCCGAAGCCTGTAAGGAATTCCCTGCAGCCTATAAGTGCATTGTATATATCAATAGGGGGTATACTTCTTGCTGAACCTCTGGCAATGCGCCCCTCTATAGAAATAACAAATGTAGGCCTATAAAAAACCTCTGCAATCCTTGATGCCACAATGCCAATAACCCCCTGATGCCACCCTTCTGACGAAAGCACGATAGCAGAACCTACACCCTTATCCTTATTATTGAGCTTGTAGAGGGCTTCCTGATAAACCTCTTCCTCTATCTGCTGTCTCTTTAAATTAAGTTTATCCAGCCATAATGAGATATCAATCGCCTCATCTTCAGAATCAGTAAGCAGAAGCTTCACAACATTGTTAGAGTCAGAGATTCTGCCAGCTGCATTTATTCTCGGGATTATTGTGAACGATAGCAGACCTGATTTAAGCTCTCTTCCCTTAATGCCTGAAACATTATTCAGTGTTCTTAGCCCTATCCTTGTCCCATTTTCTATCAGCTTCAATCCTTCTTTTACAATGAGCCTGTTTTCACCTGTAATTGGGACGACATCAGATATTGTGCCGAGGGCAGCAAGGTCTAAAAAATCGTGAATCGTGGATCGTGGATCGTGTCCGCCATAGGCGGATGTGGCTAAAGCCTGGGCAAGTTTAAATGCGACGCCAGCACCAGATAGATTTGAGATTGGAGATTGGGGATTGGAGATTTTAGGATTTATAACAGCCAATGCATCAGGAAGTAGGGGGAGGGGTTCATGGTGGTCGGTTATAATGACATCGATACCTTCTTTCTTGGATATGGCCACTGCCTCGTAAGATGTTATCCCGCAATCAACAGTTATTATTAGGCTGGCGCCTATCTGTTTTGCCTTTTTCACTGATGAGGTGTTAAAACCGTATCCATGCTCCATCCTGTTAGGTATAAAATAATGGCTGTCTATTTCGAGCATCTTTAACGCCTTCAGGACTATTGCAGTCGCTGAAAGTCCATCCACATCATAGTCACCATGAACGAGTATCCTTTCACCCTTTTTTGATGCATCCGTTATTCTATCAACAGCTATCCTCAAGCCTGGCATATCAAAAGGGTCGGATAGGCGTGAGATGTGAGGGTTAAGAAAGTAACTTATCTCTTCAGGTGTCTTTATACCCCTGTTTATTAGTATCTGAGCCAGAACAGGAGAAATTGATGAAATTTTTGATAAATAGTCTATGTATTCATGGTTGGTCCTGTTGACAAGCCAGCGCCTATGCATTTAACTACCGTTAGGCGTAAGGGGTAAGGCGTTAAGGGAAAAGTCCTTTGTCTCCTTACGCTTCACGCCTGACACCTCACGTTATTTCTTTGCAAATGGCCTTTTTCCTCCCCATATGAGTACTATCGGACTTGCAACGAATATTGAAGAATATGTCCCGACAATAACCCCCATTATCATGGCGAGTGAGAAATCATGTATGACCTCACCACCAAAGAAAAATAGTGCTATTGATGTAAGGAGGACGGTTGTAGAGGTTATTATTGTCCTTGATAAGACCTCATTGATACTGCTGTTCATAACTGTTTCAATATTTTCCCTTTGTCTCAGCTTTAGGTTTTCCCTTATTCTGTCAAATACAACTACTGTGTCTGTAAGGGAATAACCAGCAATTGTTAGAAGGGCAGTGACGAGGATAAGGTTAATCTCTTTCCCCATGATGTAAAATAATCCGAGTACAGCTAAGACATCGTGGAAGGTTGCAATAGTTGCACCAACGCCAAACTTGAACTGAAATCTTAAAGCAACATATACGAGTATTCCTATGACTGCAACTGCTATTGCCTTTGCAGCATCTGCCCTTAGCTTTCCCCCTACTTTTGGGCCTATCTCTGTTGTAGAGTCAACCACATATTTATTATCAGGGAACTTCTGGCTTAGAATACCTGTTATTGCCTCTGATGTCTGACCTAATTGATGTTCGCCCTTTTTCATCCTTATAAGTATTTTATTAACAGCCGGCAGATCCTGAAGGTCAAAATCCTTTAACCCTCCATTTTCGAGGGCAAGCCTTATATCATGTAGTGCAAAAGGTTTTTCGAACCTGAGCTGTATAGCAGTTCCTCCTGCAAAGTCTATCCCGAGGTTTGCATGACCTCTGGCTATCTGTACTATTGCGAAAATACCGATAATCGAGAGGATTCCTGAAAAGGCAAAGGCTATATATCTCTTGCCGAGAAAATTTATATTAGGGTTTTTAATAAGTTCTATCATCCCCTCTCCTTACAGGTCATTGACCTATATGCTCAGCCTCTTTACCTCACGTCTACTATTTATGAGGTCAAAAATTGACTTTGTGCCAATAAGGGCTGTAAAAAGATTTATAGCAACACCGAGGCTGAGTGTTACTGCAAACCCTTTTATAGGGCCTGTGCCGAACTGAAAGAGCACCGCAGCTGTTATTAACGTTGTGACATGAGAGTCGAAGATTGTCCAGAATGCCTTGTCATACCCTGAATCAACTGCTGATCGCGGAGTCTTACCTGCTCTCAGCTCATCTCTTATTCTCTCGAACATCAGGACATTCGAGTCAACAGCCATGCCGATTGCGAGAATAATTCCTGCGATACCAGGCAGGGTAAGTGTCGCATTAAGTGATGCCATAGCACCGAGGAGAAGTATTATGTTTAAAAGCAGTGCAAAGTCGGCGATTACACCTGAAAGCCTGTAGTAAAATATCATGAACACCACAACTGCTATAGTGCCAATAATGCCTGCTATCTTGCCAGCCTCTATGGAATCCCTTCCGAGGGATGGACCAACTGTCACATTCTGGAGCATCTTCATGGGTGCAGGAAGTGCACCAGCCCTCAATACAATGCTGAGGTCCCTTGCCTCCTCCATTGAGAAGTGCCCTGTTATCTGGGCATTCCCGCCTGAGATCTTCTCCTGTATGACAGGTGCTGAATAAACAGTATTGTCAAGAATTATCGCAAGCCTCTTTTTAACATTTGCTCCTGTTATCTCTTCGAAGAGTTTTGCACCAGTAGCATTGAATGATAAGGAGACATAAGGCTCATTGAACCTCGAGTCAATATTTACCTTTGCCTCACTCAGAAGGTCTCCGGTAAGGACAGCCTGTTTTTTGAGAAGGATAGGTATCTTTCTAACAGCACCTGTCTCCCTGTTAACCTTTTTCTCAAAGAGTATCTCATCACCCTCAGGGATTTTTTCAGTAAACTGCTTTAAAAGATTCTCTTCCTCGCCAGGTGTTATTGATTGAGGAATCTCAGCAGCTACCTTGGCCTCGTCATCCACGAGCTTGAATTCGAGCTGGGCAGTCTTGCCTATAAGGTCAATAGCACGCTTTGGGTCTTTAACACCTGGAAGCTGAACTACGATCTCGTTTTCACCCTGCCTGTGTATAGTCGGCTCTGCAACACCGAATTGATCTATTCTATTGCGAATCGTCTCGAGTGCTTGATCAGCAGCACCCTCCTTTATCCTTCGTGCCTCTTTGTCAGAGAGTTTGTACACAAGCCTGTTTCCTGTCTCAACAGGTATAAGTGTGGGATAATTATCCTCAACCACCTTTCTTATCTCAATATTTGATGGGCTTACTGTGATATTGAGTCCGCTTCTACTAATATCGACCGTTATTTTTTTCTTTGCGAACAAGTCCCTTAATGTTGATGCATACCTATCCGTGGTTATCTCAACAGCCTTGTCTCCCTCAACCTCAAATACAAGGTGCAGCCCTCCCTGGAGGTCAAGACCGAGTACAATACCTTTGTTGGGCATATTCTCCTTCCACCATCCAGGCATATATTTAAAGGCAGGGGTGTTGGGGAAGAAAAAGACGACTGCAAGAATAACAGTTACACTTATAAGGATAAATCTCCAGAGGATCTTTTTCTTCATCGAACTACTGTATCAGTCTTCCTCTGAAGGAGGTCTGAGCGCTGCAATATACGCCTTGCCAAGTTTTACTTTCACATTTTCAGCGATTTTGACTGTAACAGTATTGGTACCGACAACCTCGATAACACCATAAACGCCACCTGATGTGATGACTTTATCTCCCTTCTTGAGATTCTCTATCATTCTTCTATGCTCCTTGGCCCTTTTCTGTTGGGGCCGTATGAGCAAGAAATAAAATATGACAAATATAAGAATAAGGGGGATAAGACTACCTATCACTCCTCCACCCGGACCTCCCTGCGGGCTTGGGCCCATTGCATATGCAATATCTATTAGCATCAGATACCTCCAAGAAATTTT
>JBFMAM010000165.1:0-4580 GCA_040755805.1 Nitrospirota bacterium | reverse complement strand
CTCATTCCTCAAGCCTGCCAATACCATTTTCTGCTTCTCTTCTGCACTCCATTTCTTCCTTGCCATCTGCTTCCTCCTTCCGGAGGACTAACTTACCAGTTGTTCCTAATTTCGTCAAACCCTACAATACTTACTTGATAGATTACTTCCTCAAGGCAGTATCACTTTGTTATTTGGCAGAGGTGGTATTGGTAAAACCTCTCTTTCTTTGCAGGTAGCACGGGCAATAGCTGAGGGTATACCTTTTGGAGATTTACAGACTATTAAGACACCTGTTTATTTCATTGATTTTGAGAATCCCCTATCGATCTTAAAAGAAAGAGTAGAGAAAATAGGACAGGCAGACAACCTTTATGTATGGCATCTCTCTAATGAGACACAGCCACCTAAACTTGACTCAAAAGAGTGGGAGTTGTATAAGCAGTTACCTCCCGGCTTACTGATATTCGACACTTTAAGGGCTTCTCACTTATCAGATGAAAACAATAGTCAAGATATGGCTATTGTCATATCAAGACTGAAGGAGTTAAGAGAGAAAGGCTTTACCATTCTATTACTGCACCACACACCAAAAGGCAACGAGAACATTTACAAGGGAAGCACAGCTTTATTAGACCTTGCCGACCATGTTTTAGGGCTGGAAGGGCTTAAAGGGGATGATACAGTAGAATTTGACAGAGATAATATCTATAGGTTAGGAGCCAGAATTAAAACCAGATACGAACCTCATCACATATTCCTTAAATTTAATCCAGAGATTAAGGGTTTTGAAATAGCGAAAGACCCTGATTACGAGAAGATAGAGGCCATTCATGAATTGCTTACAGACAGAGATGAATTGAATACAAATCAGGTTTTTAAACTGGTAAAAGAAGAACTGGACATAAAAAGTAAAGCACAAGTTATAGGGCTTCTCAAAAAAGGTGAGGGTAAATACTGGGATACAGAGAAAAGAGGCAGGGCGGTTTATTATCGGTCTAAAAGTCCAGACTATATAAGTGAGACTATAAGACCGATAAATGAGAACGGTCTAACCTCTCAACAGAATAATTACCAGCAACACCTTGATAATTCTGTAAAGTCCAATAGTCCAGAGGATACACAGACCAATGAACCAATTTACATTGATACCGAGGTTGAGCTATGAAGTATGTAACACTTGCACCGTTGAAGTTTAAAAACTGTGAGATAAAGGCAGGAGACACCTTCAAGCTTAAGAATATAGAAGCTATTAGACCACTCTTAGCAGAGGGTAAGGTTAGACCACTATCAGAGATCATGGGAGAGAAATACCGAGAACTCACTGGCTGGCTACATCAATTTGACCTTGGGAGGGATGAGTTAAAGGAGACCCTACCTGAGCTTTATCAGGACATTCAGAATACTATCCAGAGCCTTGATGATGCCTTTGCCAATGAGGATATGCCAGCCTTTCAAGATGCCCTTAACAGGGTTAAAATGCTCTACACAGAGGCATTGTTTAAGTGTGGTAGAAGGGTACTTGTAAAGGTCTATTCTGAGCTTCTGGGTTGTTACCTATGGATAGTAGCAGACGATGAGGATATGCACTCTCTTAGGTCTCAGGGTGTCTCTGAGGCTATCTATACTCAGGATGAGATAAAAGAGCTAAGGAAGCTTTGTAAGGAAGACCTCAAGGAACTACATAAAGTCAAAGAGGTCTTTCCTGAAAGTAAAGTTGAAGAGATAAAGAATGAGTAACTACCTTTTTTATGTTTGGAAGGGTTTGGATTAGGTTTGGATTATGTTTGGATTAAGGAGACCTAACAAATGACTAAGAGACCACCCAACCCCTTGACAGTAAAGGAATTAGAGCAAATTAAAGCATTGAGAGCATCTGGACTATCTTTCCATGCTATCTCAAAGGAAATCAAAAGAGACCCCAAGACAGTCAAAAAAGCTTGTTTAGAGCCTCAGACAGCTAATGAGATACAGGTAATGAAAGAAGAATTAGCGAACTTCTTTGAGGACTTAGCCAGACGCATGATAACCAGTATCACAGAGGAGGATATACAGAAGATTAACGCTTACCAGAGAACCCTATCGGCAGGGATAGCAACAGACAAGATGAGGCTGTTAAAAGAACAATCTACGGAGAATATAGCTTTTCACGCTATTGTAGAGGCAATAAATAAGAAGGAGGAGAGAAAAATTAAAGATGATGAATGATGCCTTTTTGTTTTATACGGGGAAGAAAGAGGTATATAACATACAAAAGGGGCAGGGTTGACCCATACCCCCCCCGAAGACAGAACTTAAACAGAGGAGGTAAGTAAAATGCCATGGCATAGGGGAAGGTACATACCGTTTGATGCCGATTATATAGCGAGGTTGCTTTATGATGGGGAAGAAGTACTACCTGATCTTGACATTTCACCGGAGCAATTTGAAAGAGAGAATAATTTAGTAATGGACAAATTGAGGGCATTATGGAGAGACCAACCTTTTAGAGTTATCGAGTCTGTCCATGAAAAGCAATTTAGGAGTCGTTGGAAAGAGGGGGAAACGATAGTAGAGCCATCACGTATGGGGTTATTTGAAATACCATATAAGAAAGTAATTCATAACCCATTCCTGCGATCGTCAGAAATGCCACTTATTACACCAAAAACTCTTAAAAAGAGGCACTCAGATTCCACTTGAGAAAATTAGGGACTGAAAATCAAGTCATTTATGGTTACAAAACGGTTACAGAGTATTTGCAAAATGAGGATTATCAAGGCTTTATGAAGACACAAGGGATTACTAATCCAGTGAGTCAGGGATTAACCAAACGTCTTTACTCTATTAAAGAAGCCTCATTATACTTAGGTCGAAGCGTTTGGGCTGTCCGTGAAATGCTATGGGCTGGTAAGATTCCTTATGTGAAGGATGGTAGGAGGATCCTTCTTGATATACAGGACATGGATTCTTGGATAGAAAAAAATAAGACTCAGTTTACCTATTAATTTTTTTTCTTGACTTTTTTAGTTGTCAATGGTAACATTCTAAAATATGAATCCTGAAGAACTCACAACATGGAGAACAAAACACGGCCTCTCTCAAGAAGCACTGGCAAATATACTCGGAGTTACAAAAGCCTGTATTTCCAGATGGGAATCAGGACATAGAAAAATACCAGCCTTCTTACACATCGCCCTTGAGTGTTTGAAGGTTAAAAAAGGAGGTGGATTAAAACTAAAGGGCAGGAAAATGAAAAGGAAAGGAAGGTGAAAAAGTAATGGGAATGATTTATAAGAGAGGTCATGTCTTCTGGATTAAGTATTACCGCAACGGTAAGCCTTACTATGAATCTACACACACTAAGAATGAGGCAGAGGCCAGAAGAAAGCTCAAACTCAGAGAAGGACAGATAGCTGAAGGTAAATTCCCCGGACTAAGAGCTGAGAAAATACTATTTGACGAGCTTGCACAAGATTTGATTAATGACTACAAACTTAATGGTAAGAAATCACTTGAGAGAGTAGAACACAGCCTTAAGCATCTAAATGTTTACTTCTTAGGGATTAAGGCTTCTAACATCACTACAGACCTGATACAGAAATACATAGTTAAGAGACAGGAAGAAGGGGCAGAGAATGGGACTATCAACAGAGAGCTATCAGCATTACGGAGGATGTTCTCATTAGGTGCTAAACAGACACCTAAGAAGATTATCCATATTCCCTATATCCCAAAGCTCAAGGAAAATAATGTTAGAACTGGATATTTTGAGCATGATGAATACTTGAAACTCAAAGACGCCCTACCCGATTATCTAAGGCCTGTCTTGACTATGGGATACTATACTGGCATGAGAAAAGAGGAAATCCTATCCCTTGAATGGCCTAAGGTGAATCTTATTGAAGGGAAGATAACCCTTGATGCTGGAACTACCAAGAACGATGAGGCAAGGATTATTTACCTCACAGGTGAGCTATACGAGGCCATTTTGAAGCAGAAGGCTATCAGGGATAAGTATTATCCTGATTGCTCTTATGTCTTCTTCAGGGAAGGCCAGAAGATTAGAGATTTCAGGTCTGCATGGGATAAAGCATGTAAGGAAACAAGACTTGAGGGTCGTATATTCCACGACTTAAGAAGGACAGCGATTAGGAATATGATAAGGGCTGGAATACCTGAGAAGGTTGCCATGAAGATTTCAGGACACAAGACAAGGGCTGTATTTGACCGGTATAACATAGTCAATGAGGCAGATTTAAGGAGGGCATCTGAGAGGGTATCCATGATGCATCAGAACACGAAAGAAAGGTTACAGACAGTTACAAATGGTTACAAAATGGTTACAATCGACCCAAAAGAGGTATTTCGGGAACAATGGATAAGCACGGTAGAACATTGACTTTAGTGCTTTTAGGAGCTATAGACATGACAAAACCTTTGATATTTAAGGTTTTCAATAACAAAGATTGGCGTAAGTGGTTGATGTGCTTGATGGTGCGAGAGAGGGGAGTTGAACCCCTACGGGTTGCCCCACTGGATCCTAAGTCCAGCGCGTCTACCAGTTACGCCACTCTCGCAATTTTAACTTGTTACTGCTTAGTGCGCCTCTACCCAGTTTT
>JBFMAM010000164.1:0-4600 GCA_040755805.1 Nitrospirota bacterium | reverse complement strand
GACTTTGAAGGAATTAAAGACTCTGACAGGGGGTCAGATGTTCTTGATCTTGGAATAAACTTCTATCCCTCAGATAAGGATGAATTTCAGATAACACTTAGCTACGCCGCAGGAAACGCATGGAATGAAGTGGGTCCTTTCTCCCTCGGTCTTTACGCGGATGACCTTGAGGCTGACCTCAAAAACATAAATGGGAGAGATAGAGATTATCTCCTTGAGGCATGGTATAAGCATAAATTTGTGTTTTCTGAGAACGTTTCACTTGGAATAACAGGGGGTATTATCGATGCTACTGCTTACATCGACGATAATAACTTTGCAAATGACGAAGTTAGCCAGTTTATGAACGACACTTTTGTCAATAGCACAATTGCAAACCTGCCCTCCTATGACCTTGGTGGTATCACTGAACTGAACATATCAAACCTCTCCATGAGGGCCTTATTGATGAGTTCAAAAAATGAGGAGAGCAAGGAATACGGCTACTACGCATTACAATTGGGTTACAAGATAGATACACTTATCGGTGAGGGTAATTACAGGATTTATGGCTTTACAACAACCGACAAATTTCAAAACTGGGACGGAACCAACGAAGAAAATCTTCAGGGTTTTGGATTCTCTGCTGATCAACAGTTGGGAAAAATATTAGGCGCCTTTGCAAGGTTAGGCTGGCAAGATGACAAAGTAGCCATCGACCATGACCAACTGTATTCAGGAGGCTTAAACATAAGCGGGAATTTGTGGGGTCGAAAAGATGATGCAATAGGGATAGGGTATGCTTACTTAAATGGTGCAGATAAGGCAGATATAGACAACACGAATGCAATCGAGACTTATGCTAAATTCAAGATGTCTAATTTCAGCGATATAACATTTGATGTGCAGTACGTCAATGATAACATGAAGCAGGATGAAGATCGGGATGGATTTATTTATGGGATTAGGTTGAATGCCTATTTTTAACAAATTCAAAACTTAAACCTGAATTACGAAAGGCTTGCTCTTATGTCATTGCGAGGAGTCCCGAATGCTTTCGGGACGACGTGGCAATCTAAATCACTTAGAAAGAGATTCCTCGCTTCGCTCGGAATGCCAATCATAGAGCACTTATATATAACCCTTCGTAATTTGGGTTAAACATAAGGAGGTAGTAGCCATGAAGAAAGGTTTGGTCAAAGCTATTTTAACAACGACGATACTTATGTTATCTTTCTCCCTTTCATGGGCGCATTTTGGTGTCATCATACCCTCTGATGACATTGTTTCAAAAGGGGACAAAAAGGATATAATCCTTCAAGTAAAATTTATCCATCCCTTTGAAGGACATTATATGAACATGGAAATGCCAAAGGCATTTGGCGTTATGGTAGACGGGAACAAGCACGATCTCCTACAAACCCTGAAAAAGAAAAAGAATGTTGTAAAAGGTTTTACCACATGGGAGGCTCCATATAAGATTAAGCAGCCCGGAGACCACGTCTTCTTTGTTGAACCTGCACCTTACTGGGAGCCTACAGAAGAGACCTTCATTGTCCATTATACAAAGGTTATAGTGAATGCCCTCGGTCTTGAGGAAGGATGGGATAGTGAGATAGGACTTAAGACAGAAATAGTGCCACTTACAAGGCCTTATGGACTCTGGGCAGGAAATGTATTTCAGGGGATTGTAAAGGTTGATGGTAAGCCTGTACCATTTGCAGAGGTTGAGGTTGAATACTACAATGAAGGTAGTAAGGTAAAAGCACCTGATGAACCATATATAACTCAGGTCACTAAGGCCGATACAAATGGTGTATTCACTTATGCAATGCCAAAGGCTGGGTGGTGGGGATTTGCAGCCCTTAATACTGCTGACTTTAAATTAAAGCATGAAGGCAAAGAATATCCTGTTGAAATTGGTGCTGTCCTGTGGGTAAAAACAAGGGAGATGAAATAATATGCATATATCAGAAGGAGTTCTGTCGGCACCCGTATTGATTGCGGGTGCCTTGTTATCTGCTGGAGGGGTAACAGGGGGTCTTAAAAAGATGGACTATGAAAGGATACCAGAGGTGGCTGTTTTATCCTCTGCCTTTTTTGTAGCTTCTTTGATCCATGTGCCAGTAGGTCCATCAAGTGTCCACCTGGTCCTTAATGGACTTTTGGGCATCCTTTTGGGATGGATGGCATTCCCTTCCATTCTTGTGGCACTTGCGTTACAGGCACTACTTTTTCAGTTTGGCGGATTTACAACCTTAGGTGTTAATACATTCAATATGGCAGTCCCTGGGGTCATTGCCTATCATCTTTTTAATCTGCCCATACGAAAGGGTAATCACCTTCTGGGCATTTTTTCAGGTTTTGCTGCAGGTGCTGCAGGTGTTGGCCTTGGAGCTATCTTAGTTGCCTTGTCTCTTGTAAGCACAGGGGAGGTCTTCTCGAATGTTGCAAAGGCAGTGGTTGTTGCCCATCTGCCAGTTATGTTAATTGAAGGCATTATAACAGCTTTTTGTGTTATGTTTTTGAGAAAGGTAAAACCAGAGATTTTGGAGGTAGGAAGATGAAGATTTTTGCATTTTTCATTTTAATATTTGCATTTTGCATTATCACTAATGCCTATGCCCATAAAGTAAACATCTATGCCTATGCGGAGAATGGCATGGTTCATTCAGATAGTTATTTTGTTGACGGTACAAAATGCAAAAATTCAATAGTAGAGGTTTTTGATGAAAAGAGTGGAACCAAACTCCTTGAAGGTAAAACTGATGAAGATGGAAAGTTCTCATTTAAAATCCCTAAGACTACACCTTTAAAACTTGTCCTCCATGCGAGCATGGGACACCAGGCTGAATATACCCTTGGTGAGGATGAGGTGAAAGAAGCAACAGGTGCAGGAAAGGCACTTAAGACACCTGCTGTGAAGCCACCTGTAAGATTGGTGGATAGACCTCCCGCAAAGATTTCAGAAAAGGCACCTGCTGGTGTATCCGAAATAAGAGGTTTATCTGAATCCGCAATCGAAGCAATCGTTGAGAGTGCTGTCGAAAAGAAGCTACAACCAGTGATGAGGATGCTTGCCGAATTACGGGAAAAGAGCGAAAGTCCAGGTATTACCGAGATAATTGGTGGCATTGGTTACATTATAGGGATTCTGGGAATTATAGCGTATTTCAAAGCCAAAAAAGTAAGGAAAGACTGATATGCATCTTGAGGAATTTGCAGAAGGTAACTCTTTTTTGCACAGGCTTGATCCAAGAGTTAAGTTTATAACCGCCATTCCCTTCATCTTTCTCATTGCCCTGATGAAGGGCGTAAAGGGTCCGCTTACCGGATTGTTCATATCCAGCTTTATGATAGCCTTAGCAGGCATCAGTGTTAAAAAACTTCTTGGGAGATTGATTGTTGTAAATGCCTTTGTCTTTTTGCTCTGGATATTCCTTCCCTTCAGCATCCCGGGAGATTCGATCCTTCATATAGGTTCTTTAAAAGCTACACGAGAGGGTTTTCTTTATGTCCTTTCCATTACACTCAAGGCCAATGCCATAGTACTTGTAACCATTGCGATCCTCGGGACATCAGAGGTCTTTTCCCTTGCCCATGCCCTTGTTCATATCAAAATACCTGATAAGTTAATTCACCTATTCTTTTTCTTTTACAGATATATCAGCGTTCTTCATGAAGAATATACAAGATTAAAAAATGCTATGGCCATCAGAAGTTTCAGGCCGAGGACAAATATCCATACCTACAAAACCTATGCCTATCTTGTAGGAATGCTTATTGTAAGAAGTTATGAGCGAGCTCAGAGGATTCACAAGGCAATGCTGTGCAGAGGCTTTAATGGAAATTTCAATATAATGAGCCATTTCAAACTTAAAAAGATAGACATGGTATTTGGCCTTTTGATGTCTATGATAACACTTATAATGGGACTTATATTTATTGCAGGGCTAATTTTATGAGCAGCAAATATTTTATAGATGTAAAGAACCTGAGTTTTAGCTATCCGAATGGGAAAAATGTATTTAATGGTTTAAATTTTTCCCTTAAAAAGGGAGATAAAATTGGTCTTACAGGTTCTAATGGTGCTGGCAAGACGACATTGTTTCATCTAATAATGGGGCTTTTAAAACCAAACTCCGGAGAGATAGAGATATTTGGAAAGGTCAGGAAGGGGGAAAAAGATTTTGCAGAGGTGAGGCAGAGGATTGGCCTCCTGTTTCAGGATTCAGATGACCAGCTCTTCTGCCCTACTGTTGAAGAGGATGTTGCTTTTGGGCCATTGAATCTTGGAAAGTCTCAAGAAGAGGCAAGAAGCATTGTTAGGGAGACCTGCGAGAGATTAGGACTTTCGGGTTTTGAGAAACGGGTTATCCATCGTCTTTCAGGTGGAGAAAAAAGACTCGTTGCCCTCGCCACTGTTGTGGCAATGAACCCTGAGTGCCTTTTGCTTGATGAACCATCTACTGGACTTGATGAGATGAGCACAGAGAGGTTCTTAAAATATCTAAAGGAATATTCAGATACATATATAATCATCAGCCAGGATCATGGATTTTTAAAAGATGTGGCTGATAAAATTTACAGACTTAAAGATAGTAAAATAGAAATAAATAAA
>JBFMAM010000163.1:0-4603 GCA_040755805.1 Nitrospirota bacterium | reverse complement strand
TTCCTCGTCTATCTCTTGATTCCTCTTAACTATTATTTCTCTGGTTATAGGGTCTTTTATATCCTCAGCAGCAATTCTGCCAAGAATTCTTTCCTCCATGGGTTGTATTATCTCTCCACCTTCTACAAGTGATGTGACAGTTATGCTGTCTGTTGTCCCACAGTCACCCTCCATGACAATAACATCCTGGGCAACATCAACAAGCCTTCTTGTGAGATACCCCGCGTTTGCGGTCTTAAGGGCTGTATCAGCAAGGCCCTTCCTTGCACCGTGCGTGGAGATAAAGTACTGCAGTGGAGATAACCCTTCTCTGAAGTTTGCTGTTATCGGTGTCTCTATAATCTCACCAGAAGGTTTTGCCATCAATCCCCTCATGCCTGCAAGCTGCCTTATCTGGGCAGCACTTCCCCTTGCACCCGAATCAGCCATCATGAAGATACTGTTAAATGCCCTTCTTTCTTTGAGCTCTTCTTCAGAAAGGGTCTTGCCATTCTCTGCACCGAGCTCCTTCATCATCTCATCGGCAATCCTCTCTGTCACATTTGCCCATATATCAATCGCTTTGTTGTAGCGTTCACCATGTGTTATAAAACCATCTGCATATTGTTTCTGTACCTCTATGACTTCCTGTTCTGCAGCACGGATAAGCTCGGCTTTCTTTGATGGTATATGCATATCAGCCATACAGATAGATATGCCCGATTTTGTCGCATACTGGAAACCAAGCTTTTCCAAATTATCAAGAAAAATAACAGTTTCGCGCTTGCCTGCTTTTTTGTATGCACATTCTATGAGCTTCCCGATCTCTTTCTTTGTAATATCCTTATTGATCATAGAAAACGGGATCCCCTTAGGCAGTATCTCGCCGAAGATAACCCTGCCTGTTGTTGTTTCAACAAACTCTCCATTCATCCTCACCTTAATCTGTGCATGTTCATCCAGAATTCCTGCATCATAAGCAATCCTGACATCCTCAGGATCGGCAAACATTCTGCCCTCACCCCTTGCACCTTTTCTCTCCTTTGTAAGATAATAAATCCCGAGGACCATATCCTGTGTTGGAACCACTATTGGCTTTCCATTCGCAGGAGACAAAATATTATTGACAGACATCATAAGGACCCTCGCCTCGATCTGAGCCTCTATCGAAAGCGGAACATGAACAGCCATCTGGTCTCCGTCAAAGTCTGCATTAAAGGCAGTGCAGACAAGTGGATGCAACTTTATGGCCTTACCCTCTACAAGGACGGGGTCAAATGCCTGGATACCAAGTCTGTGCAGGGTCGGTGCACGGTTAAGGAGTACAGAGTGTTCTTTTATTACCTCTTCGAGGGCGTCCAATACCTCGGGGCGTTCTTTTTCCACAAGCTTTTTTGCTGCCTTTATTGTAGTTGCATATCCTTTTTCTTCAAGCGTATTAAATACAAAGGGTTTAAAGAGCTCCAATGCCATTCTTTTTGGAAGACCACACTGGTGGAGTTTGAGCTCGGGTCCCACAACGATAACAGACCTCCCTGAATAATCAACACGTTTTCCTAAAAGGTTCTGCCTGAATCGGCCCTGCTTACCCTTTATCATATCGCTCAAAGATTTGAGAGGTCTTTTTGTCGTTGTCTTTAAAACCTTGCTTCTCCTTCCATTGTCAAAAAGTGTATCAACAGCCTCCTGGAGCATCCTTTTTTCGTTCTTGATGATTACACTCGGTGCCTTAAGCTCTATCAGTCTCTTGAGTCTGTTATTCCTATTTACAACCCTTCTATAAAGGTCATTAAGGTCAGAAGTAGCAAAACGTCCGCCTTCTAACGGTACAAGCGGCCTGAGGTCAGGAGGCAGGACCGGTATAACGTCCATAATCATCCATTCTGGTTTATTACCAGATTTTCTGAATACTTCTACAACCCTCAACCTCTTTGTGAGCTTCTTCTTAGCACCCACTGATGTTGCTTCATTTATCTTTGTCTTGAGCTCTGCATAAAGGGCCTCAAGATCAACCCTCTTCAAAAGCTCCCTTACTGCCTCTGCCCCCATTCCTGCTTTAAATCTTGAACCGAACTCTGTAGTCTTCTTCTTATACTCATCCTCACTTAGTAATTCATTTTGTTCGAGCGGTGTGTCGCCAGGGTCTACAACTACATAGTTTTCGAAATAAAGTACCTTCTCAAGCTGTCGTATCGTCATATCAAGCAACGTCCCTATCCTACTCGGCACTCCTTTTAGAAACCATATATGTGCTACTGGGCTTGCAAGCTCAATATGTCCTAACCGCTCACGCCTCACCTTAGACTGTATAACCTCGACCCCACATTTGTCGCACACGACACCCCTGTGCTTCATGCGCTTGTATTTACCACATATGCATTCCCAGTCCTTTACAGGTCCAAAAATCTTTGCGCAGAAAAGACCATCCCTCTCTGGTTTAAAGGTGCGGTAATTTATAGTCTCAGGCTTTTTCACCTCGCCGTAAGACCACTCTCTTATCTTTTCCGGCGAAGCTAGCTTTATCATCACTGCCTCAAAATCTGTTGGATCCTTTGGCCTCTGAAAAATGGTATAAATATCTTCTACCAAACTATTCCCCCTTAGCCTTTTTCTCCAGAAGTTCTACATCAAGTCCAAGACTCTGGAGCTCTTTTATTAATACATGAAAGGATTCTGGAACACCTGGTTCAAGGGTTGCATCACCTTTCACAATTGCTTCATACATGCGGGCCCTTCCTGTAACATCATCGCTTTTGACAGTCAAAAACTCCTGCAGTGTATAGGCAGCTCCATATGCCTCAAGTGCCCATACCTCCATTTCACCCAGCCTCTGGCCACCAAACTGTGCCTTACCTCCAAGAGGCTGTTGTGTAACGAGGGAATATGGTCCAATAGAACGGGCATGTATTTTGTCATCAACGAGGTGATGAAGCTTCATCATATACATGTATCCAACGGTCACAGGTCTGTCAAATGGTTCACCTGTTCTGCCATCATGCAGTGTTATCTCCCCTGTAGTAGGAAGCCCTGCTTTCTTAAGAAGGTCCTTTATCTCCGCCTCTTTTACACCCTCAAATACAGGAGTTGCTACATAAATACCGAAGGACTTTGCTGCCCAGCCAAGATGTGTCTCGAGTATCTGCCCAACATTCATCCTCGATGGGACACCAAGCGGGTTAAGAACAATATCTACAGGTGTTCCATCTGGAAGATAGGGCATGTCTTCTTCGGGCAGTACCATTGCGACCACTCCTTTGTTGCCGTGGCGACCTGCCATCTTGTCGCCTATCTGGATCTTGCGCTTCATGGCGATGTATACCTTTACCAGCTTATTTACACCAGGAGGCAGTTCATCACCCCTTCTTACCCTGTCAATCCTTTCGTCATACTTTGATTCAAGATAGCGGATATAATGATTCACCTCATTGTTTATAGACTCTATCTTCTCGCGCATATTGTTATCTTCTATCCTGAGCCGCATAAGATGCTCGTTCTTTACCCTTTCTAAGTGTTTTTCTGTAAGTTTCTTTCCCTTCGGACATATGATCTCTTTTGTTTTAGAGTCCTTGACGTCCTCTGAGACCGTCTGTCCAACAAAAAGTTCCCTCAGTTTCCTGAACTTTTCTTCCTTTATTATCCTTACCTCTTCTTCGAGGTCGCGCTGCAGTCTCTGTATGTCCTCTTCCTCTATACTCTTCGCCCTTTCATCCTTCTCCGTCCCCTTTCTTGAAAATATCCTTACATCAACTACTGTTCCCTCTATTCCTGGTGGCACATAAAGACAGCTTTCTTTTACCTCCTCTGCCTTCTCTCCGAATATTGCCCTCAGGAGTTTCTCTTCCGGTGTTAGCTGTGTTTCCCCTTTAGGTGTAACCTTACCCACAAGGATATCACCTGGTTTTACCTCTGCGCCTATCCTGATTATTCCGCTTTCGTCAAGATCTTTTAAGGCTTCTTCTCCAACATTCGGGATATCCCGAGTGATTTCCTCTGGCCCGAGCTTGGTCTCTCTTGCCTCTATTTCGAGCTCTTCGATGTGTACAGATGTGTAGATATCTTCCTTGACGACCCTTTCACTGATAAGGATTGCGTCTTCAAAATTGTATCCCCCCCATGGCATAAAAGCGACAAGGACATCCCTTCCGAGGGCAAGCTCTCCATGTTCCGTAGAAGGACCATCAGCAAGTACGGCACCTTTTTCGACAATATCACCAACATTTACAATCGGCCTCTGGTTAATGCTTGTTGCCTGGTTTGACCTCTGGAATTTTATAAGGTTATATATGTCAACACCTCCTCCATTTTCTGAAACCCTGACAACGATCCTCGATGAATCAACACTTTCTACAATCCCCCCCCTTTTTGCAAGTACAAGTGCACCCGAATCCCTCGCTGCCACATACTCCATACCTGTACCTACAATCGGAGCCTCTGACTGTAAGAGCGGGACTGCCTGCCTCTGCATGTTCGATCCCATCAATGCCCTGTTTGCATCATCATTCTCAAGGAAGGGTATAAGAGAGGCAGAAACACCAACAATCTGTTTTGGAGACACATCCATGTATTCTACTTCCTGAGGCAATACCATCCTGAAGTCTCCGCCAACCCGAGCAGAAACTGTCTC
>JBFMAM010000162.1:0-4607 GCA_040755805.1 Nitrospirota bacterium | reverse complement strand
GAACCAGAACCAGGGCTTACAGTTGCCGGGAAGTCAACAAGAAAGTTGCTACCTGTGAATGGCCCTGCACCCAGTCCTGACAGCCCCCTGAAGGAAATAAGGTTGTCGGTAGACCTGAGAAAAAATCCCCATTGAATTCCTAAATCCCTGACATCTGATGTATTCACCTCAACAATCCTTGCCTCTATCATTACCTGTGGTGTTGGTTTATCGAGGGTTGTAAGGAGGTTTTCAATTTGAGGAAAGACCGATGGCACATCATTGATGACCATAGAACTTGTCCTTTTATCAACACTAATGCTTCCTCTCGGTGTTAATATCTTTGAGTCTTTGACCGCCTTTTCGACATCAGAGACATCAGCGTAGCTAATGGGAAATATCTTAGTATCTAGTGGCTCTGCTTTTATCTCGGCCTCTTTAGCCTTGGCTGCCTCTTCACTTTCTCTGGTAAAGACCGTATGTGGCGCAATCCTTATGATATTTCCTTCAACAGACTTACCGAGGCTGAAGGTCTTCAGTATTAAGTCCAGTGCCTGATCCCAGGGCACATTTATAAGCTTCATTGTTAATTTACCCTTAACCTCTGGACTCACGACTATGTTGTAGCCACTTATGTCAGCAAGTAATCTGAATATCGGGATTATATCAGCGTCTTGAAAATCGAGAGATATCTTTTTGCCTGTATACCTGCCTTCTGTAATTGGGGTGATTTCTGCAGCCTCTATCTTTTCCTCGGCCATTTGAGCTATCGGTGGTGATAAGGCTATCACAATAGAATCTCCGATTGCTGCAACATCAAAATCCGTCTTTTCTTTAAGGTCAAAGACGAGTCTGATCTTATCCTTATATTTCCCTGACCGTATACCTTTTAAAGGTGAGATTACAGCAGATGGAAGCGGGACATTCATCACCACATCGGGTATATCTATTACAATGTAGTTATCTAAAGGAAAGACACTGGGTGTCATTGAACCATTACCTTTGATCAAGACCTTGACGATCTCAGCAGACTTTTCAAATAAGATATTGGTTATCTCTGTAGCCTTTGGAAGTGGTATCTCTGCTCCCTCTTCTTTAGCTTCTTTGACTTCTTCCAATTCCTTTTCTTCCTTGACCTCTATGGGTAATTCTTCTTTCTTTATTCTGATTATCAGTGTATTGTTTTTATACTCTGGTTCAACCATTGATGGCGTCTGAAGCAGCATTTCGAGTCTTGCCATAAAAGATGGCGACCCAACCTGTGAAGGAACTATCTCGGTTATACCTGCCTTGTCAGAGACAATCCTGTTATTGAAAGCACCGATGCTTACATCAGGAAGTTCAATGACTATTTTATAAGGGTCGTCCGACCTGAATATGGTGTAGACAAAGGGTTTATTAACCGTTAACGTTACTGTATGATCCTGGATGTCTATACCGGTTATTAAGGCTTCCTTAAGCTGCGAAGAACCTTTAACACTGCTGGTTGTTGCACAACCCCAAAAAGCAATAAGCAAAGAGCAAAGAGCATAGAGCAACAAACGGCTACGGTAACGAGGCCCGTTTCGTCTAACGGTTATGTCGTTCGGCTCTTTCACGTTGCCGTTACGCGTTACCGATACTGGCATCGTAACCTTAACCGTTTGACATCTCCTTTGCTCTTTGCTCTTTGCTTTGTGTTTCATTCCCCCTCCTCCTTGCGGAGTTTCAATACTGAATCCCTTGGTTTTACATCACCCCTATAGTCTTTAATATATTCTCTGATTACAACCATGTCTTTTGTTATCTTCTGAACCTTCCCATCATGTAGCCCTAATGTCGCCCCTTCTGTAATCGTATATGATTTTTTATCAGGCAGCATTATGAGGGCATAATATTTCTCTTTATCCCATGCAATTGCTATCAGCTCTATCACATCTATGCCATAGCTTTCGACAGGGCTCGCCCCCTTCTTCACGGTAGGCTTTTGTTTTAATACTGTTACAAGAGGCAGGAAGGGATCCCTCCTTCCTTTTGCATCGTATGCATATACTTCCTGCTCGACTTTTTTGGTCTCTTCAGGTGCTTCTATATTTTTTTTTGTTTCCGAGAGTTGAACCTTTTCAGCCATCGGCTTTTTTACAGCTTGCTCTTTTTTGCATCCTGTAAAGGGTATTATGAGAAATATGATTAAAATAGCCAATTGCAAAAGCCTCAACACAGAGGTTACAGAACGAAACATACAAGATACACGATGCATGATACATGATACATGATTTTTTAGTAATCCCCCTTTGCCCCCTTTAGTAAAGGGGGATGGGGGGATTTGTCTTGTGTCTCGCATCCTGTATCTTGCATCTTGCATCGTGAATAACTTCATGTCCCCTTACCTTTATCCGGTTTCTGAGCTATCTCTCCTTCAGGGATTGCTGAAAATGTTATGGCAGTAAATGATACCTTAAGTATAGCATTTTCTTTTTCTATTTTCGGGTCACCGAGTTTTATGTTCGAAAGGTTTACTATTCTGTTAAGCTTTGTCAGACTGCTGAAAAAATAACATAGGTTATGATAACTGCCTGAGAGCTCAACCGATACCGGGATCTCATAAACTATACCGCTTACATGTGTCTTCTTTTCTTCTGGTTTCCAGAGTGATATCTGAAGCCCTGACCTGATACCGAGGTCCGAAACCTGCTTTAACAGGCTGGAGACCTCTTTTTCTTCAGGTAGTTGTTCTTTTAACTCGGTAAGCCTTTTTCTGAGTCTTTCGTTCTCTGATGTCAGTTCTGTGAGTTTTGCAGTCTTTGCCTGACTTTTCGCAATCTCATTTTCCTGTACAGATATTTTATTTTCGAGGGCCTTGCTCTCTTTATTTTTAGGTAAAACCATAAAGATAATAACAACTATTGTGATAATCAATGCAGGGAGAAGGGATAATATCGTTACTGCGTACGGGGGTAAGTCTTTAATATTAATTTTTATAGCCAAATTAAACCCCCACCATGCATTTTAAAACCACAGAGTTCACAGAGATAATTTAAAATAAGAAATAGGAAATGGGAAATTAGGAAGTAAAAACTTCTCATTTCTTACTTCTCACTTCTCATTTTTATTCCTCTGTGGTTCCCCCGTTAGATGTTCACTATCTAACGGGGTGAATCTGTGGTTAATTGCATTATTTAAGTGCATTTTTGTATTAAACCTTCATCTTAAATGTTAGTTTGAATATGTAAAGTGGTATATTTTCTATGGTTGTGCTTCTGGACTCCTGTAAGTAAGCTTCAGCAAACATCTTTGAGTTCTTAATATTGTCAACATATGAAACAACTTCTGAGTTTGTAAAGGCATAACCTTCTATATCTATACTTTCCCCTGAGACTGTCATTGTCTGAAGCCAGACACCCCTGGGAAGGAGGTTATTTATTTCATCGAGGAGCTTCACTGGAACACTCTGGTTCTTTCTGAGCTGCTCGATAATATCCTTCTTCTGCTGGATAGTCACGTTAATCTGTTCAAAGTTTTCGACTGCTGTTATCTTTTCCCTTAGCCCTGCTATTTTCTTTTCATTTGCTGTGAGCTGCGCCCTTTTTGTGGCCAGTCGGGAGTTAAAAAGGAAAACAAGATAGGCCATTATGATGCCTGTAACAATAGTTACAATCGCCATTGTGATGACGAATGAAGGTATTGGCTTAGGTTTCTTCCTCTTCTTCTTTACAGGTAAAAGATTGACCTTTATCATCTGTCACCCGGCCTCCTGAGGGCTAATCCTGTGGCAACGGCGGCTATAGGAGCCATTTCTTCTATGTATGTTGCATCAAATCTTTTAGGTATTTTGATGTTTTTAAAGGGTTCTATAACCTTAGTCTCTATTCCCACCCTTTCCGCAAGGAGTTTCGAGAAGTCTTTTATTAGTGCACAGCCGCCGCTTAATATCACCTCATTAATATCCTCCTGTAAGGTTGTACTCCTGAAGTACTCGAATGAACGATTAACCTCTCCGATTATCTCCTCTGATACTAATTCTATCACGGAGAAGGCATCTTCCAGAGATACATTCTCAAGCGGCTCACCCCTCTTGAGCCTTTCAGCATTTTCATATGTCAGATTGAATTCCCTCTGAAGGGCCTCCGTGTGGATATTACTGCCGACCGCACTGTCTCTCGTAAAGACCGAGACACCTTCTTTGAGAATGTTCATGTTTATTGTACTTGCTCCGATATTCACAATAGCCACGTTCTTATCTGGCTCAATTTCGTAATTAATCTCATAAATATTCTCAAGTGCAAAAGAGTTGACATCAACAATTACTGGGTTAATGTCTGCCTCTCTAACAACAGAGACATATTCATTCAGTATGTCTTTTTTTACAGCAACAAGGATAACGTCCATCTGGCCAGCTTCTTCTTTGGGTCCGAGGATCTGGAAGTCGAGATTCACATCTTCGATATCAAATGGCACATACTGCTCTGCCTCAAACTTTATGGATTCAGAGAGCTCTTCCTCTGACATCTCGGGCAGGGATATCCTTTTAATTATTACCGAAGAGTGGCCGGCTATACCAATAACAGCATCCTTTGTCTTTATCTTCGTCTTTCTTAACAGTTCCTTCAGGGAGTCCGTGAGACGGAAAGAATCTATTATTGAACCCT
>JBFMAM010000161.1:0-4787 GCA_040755805.1 Nitrospirota bacterium | reverse complement strand
AATTAGTTTATCTATCATCAAGAAGTGTGCATCAGGTAAGTTGAGGTCATCAATGGCATTCCTCGGTACTCGTTCAAGATACTGGACAAAATCGTAATTCAGAATCCCTACAGCACCTCCCTGAAAAGGGGTAAGATATTCAAAAGGCATTTGTCTGTAAGAATTAACAAAAGCCTTAAGTACGCTAAGTGGCTTGCTCAAAGATATATTCCTTTGCTCCGAAATTACCTTTCTGACAGGCGAGACGCCTGTCCTACTGGTTACAAAATCACTACCTTTGGTAGGACAGCCCCGAAAGCTTTCGGGGCTGTCCTGACCATAACTTTCGACTTCCTTTGTAAGCAGAAGACTCATGATAGTTTCCCCTGGAGTTTCAATTTCTATAAGCCCGTCCTTTATTTTGAATATCAGATAGGGATTAAATCCTATAAAGGAGTATCGCGCAATTTTTTCCGGGCCCTTTATGCTTTCGAGAAGAAAGCTATTTGTAGAGGCCAAGGATTCATAAATTAAACAGGGAGAGGAGTACAGTATCTCCTTATAAAGTGGTGGGACTTTTCCATTATTTAAAAGCTGAATAAAATCCTTTTTCGAAGGCGTAATCAAATCCTTAATCCAAAACTTAATTTAGAAAACCACAGAGAACACAGAGATAATTTTTAAAATCTTAAAAAACTTTCATTATCATTTATTTCTCTGTGTTCTCGTAATTTAATTCTTAGCATCTTTTAAGCATAACTGTTGTATAAAAGAGTACACAGAGAAAAATCATAAAACAGGCTGTTTTTCTTTTATTTTTAATATATTTCTCTGTGTTCCTCTGTGGTTAATTACATTTTAGGGTAAATCATGCAGAGAGTATCTCAAGGTTTATCAGCTCGATAGCCTTCAACGGGTCAGCATGTTGGAGTATACTTCTCCCCATAACAAGATAATCGGCTCCTTCTCTTATAGCCTCTTTTGGAGTCATGGTCCTCTTCTGGTCATCAGGGGGGGTCCATGAAGGTCTGATACCAGGGGTTATTATAAGAAACCCCCTTCCACAATGGCTCCTTATTGCAGCGGCTTCCCTTGCAGACGCTACAACACCATCGAGACCTGCCTTGAGGGCAAGTGATGAGAGATGCCTTACATGTGTCCTCAGGCTATGCTGGATTCCAAGTTCCTCCCTGAGAACCTCCTTTGAGAGGCTTGTAAGTACTGTAACACCTAAGATTTTTGGTCTCTCCAAGTCTTCTTTAAGAGATATCTCGACAATACTATCCCTGCACCTCTTCATCATCTCCAATCCACCAGAAGTATGTATATTGAACATATACACTCCGAGCCTTGCTGCAGCAATAGCTGCCTTTGAGACGGTATTCGGAATGTCATGAAACTTGAGATCAAGAAAGACTCTTTTACCCCTTTTGTTTATGTCTTCAATTATCTTCGGGCCAGAGTATGTAAAAGCTTCAAGACCTACTTTAAAGATCCCAACATAATCCTTGAATTTTTCTACAAGTTCAATTGCATAACTGTGTTCAGATACATCAAGGGCAAGTATTAATTTCTCACTTGCTGACATTTATTCCTCAATTATCGTAACACGGCTAAGGTTACGATACCCGTATCGCTATTTAGGTTAAGGCCTTCGTCTTTTTTCCATAGATCGTAACCTTTTCTACGATACGGGCTTCTTAACCGTAACCTTTTGACTTTATCATTGATTGGTAATTGGAATTTGGTTATTGGTTATTTTAATTTAGCCAGCGTTATCCCCTTCTGAGCCTGATACTTACCTGCCTTATCAGTATACGATGTCTCGCATATCTCTGAGCCTTCAATGAAAAGCAGTGTGCTATCCATTCATTAGCATATATCTTAATATTTTTCACCATTCTTCCCTTTGAATAATTATATCAGTCTTGCTTTTGGTTGTCTATGGATGATTACAAAAATGACAGTTGTGATTAAAATCACAGATTCTCCTATGAATTTCGTTTAAATATAAAGCAGATTCTATCTGCAGGATATGGTAGATCTGCAGGATATGGTAGGATATGGTAGCAGAGCTGCCGGGCGGATACAGCACATTCTATGGTCTTATCTCGCACGGCATAAATAGGGAGGTGCTCACGTCATTATCTTATGTTTTACCAAAAAATATAAAACCCATATTTTTTCAATCTCCCATTTTGGGCTTCACACTCTTAGCTTTAACATTAATCTTTCTTCCACCCGCTCACGTCTTCGCATCCCGGGTAACATTGTCTTGGGATGCCCCAACCACAAATGCTGATGGGACACCACTAACTGACCTTGATGGTTATAAGGTCTACTATGGTACTGCATCTGGTAATTATTCAGAGGTTGTCAATGTCGGCAGAGTGACATCCCATACAATTAACAACCTGACCAATGGGGCCACCTACTATTTTGCAGCAACTGCTTACGATATAGCAGGAAATGAAAGCGAATATTCCAATGAAGTAACATTATATCCTGATGCTGACAATGATGGTTATACTTCAGATGTGGATTGCAATGATAACAACCCAGCAGTTAACCCTGGTGCAACAGAGGTATGCGATGGTATAGACAATAACTGTAATGAGGCTATAGATGAGGGTGTTTTGAACATTTACTATAAAGATGCTGATAGTGATGGTTATGGTGACCTGAACAACTCAACACAGGCATGCACACAGCCTTCAGGTTATGTTACAAACAATACCGATTGTGATGATAGTGACCCAAATGAACATCCAGGGCAGACATGGTACAAGGATGCAGACAATGATAAGTACTCAGATGGAACAAAGAACACGACATCATGCACGAGGCCTACAGGCTATAAGGTAGTATCAGAACTAATAGCCCTTTCAGGTGACTGCAATGAAAGCGATGCATCAATTAACCCAGGTACTACAGAGGTCTGCAACGGTAAGGATGACAACTGTAATGGACAGATAGATGAGAATGCTTGTTTTATCCTTAGTTGCTCTGATGCTGGTATCCAGTGTCTTGAAAGAACAGATGCTGTAGATGAGAGTGATAATCTTGTCAGTGGTAAACCGAAGGTAAATGTTGAGTATGAATTTATAATAATTGTAACGGATATAGGTAGCACACCCCAATATGTGAGGCTTTTCATGACACAGAGGAACAATCCTTTCGCCGGTGATTTCTATGGCTATGATATGTTCTGCAGTGGAGACTATAGCACAGGTGCAACCTGCACATATACAACGAAACTCGGTCCAGCAGCAGTTCACAAATTTTATTTTGAGGCAAAGATGTCTAATGGTACGACAATTAGATACCCAGAGACGGGCTACATCACAGGTCCAGAGGTACAACTACTTAAAGGTTACAATCTTGCAGGGGTACCGAGGGATATATCAACAGCCAATCTTGATGGTGAAGGAGCCTTTGGTAGTGCAAGCACATATAGATGGAATGCTGACTTAGGTTATTACACAAAGGTGACTACATCAGAGCCTGTAAAGGTAGGCGAGGGCTACTTTACGTTCAAAGAAAGCACTACCCTTCCCGAACTTGCAGACTATGGTGAGGTTCAAGTATCTGAATACACATATCAGCTTAAGTCTGGTTGGAATATCATAAGCAACCCCTATGCTGGTAATATAAAGCTTTCGGATATAAAGGTTCAGAAAGGCTCTGACACACCAGTATCATGGCAGGAAGCAATAGACAATGGATGGATTGTGAATGCAATTTACTACTATAATGGAGAGGACTGGGGAAGGGCATACTCCTTTGAGACAGCAGATGATGGAGCAACACTTGTGCCATGGATGGGTTACTGGATATATCTGAATAAGGAAGATGACACATACAAGCTGGTGATTCCAAAGCCGTAAATATAGTGAACAGATGCAAGATACAAGATACAAGATGCAAGATGCAAGATACAGGATTACAAAATACATATATCATGTATCGTGTATCGTGTACCATGAATCCCAAAATGTAAGGAGAGAGATGGATATGAAGAAAAGGATAGCGATAATGATTGCAGCGATACTATTGCTTTTACTATATAGTGCTGTATATGCAGGAGATGACTGGCAGGTAGGTATCAAGGTGAGTGTCCTTAATGCTGAAAACAGGCTATCCATTGGACAGAGACCTGATGCTACAGATGGGATAGATGGAAGATACGACGTGCCAGCATTACTTTCGGGAGACATAATGGCATACATAGAGCTTGAAGGTGGAAAATACTGGAGGGATATAAAAGGGGTATGTGAAATACAGCCCTGCACCAAAGAGTGGAATATCTTTGTAGAGTCTGAATTAGAAGGAAAGCTAATTAATCTCAAATGGAACCCATCAGATTTACCTCTTGACATGAACATAACCCTCACAGACACTGCCATAGGTGTGGTGATAGACATAAAGAAACAATCAGTGTATGAGTATGAAAACACAGGCAAAAGACAATTCCGGGTAGAGATGACAGATCTCCCATCCATTTGACTTTGCCCCGTTAGAAAAGTTGTTTCTAACGGGATGGGGCTTTTTTTCTAACGGAGTAAATTTCATAAATTTTTCTTTATCTTCTGGATAGATATAATACCTCGATTAGGGAAGTAGCAAATCTTTAGGGGGGTAGAATTCTAAAACATAAGTTATAAACCTTTTAAATATCTTCTATACATAGCGTCTTAAATTATGCCGCATAATTTCTGTAATACACGATTTGGTTTTTTCCAAAGGTCGAAACATGAATCGACGGCTTCGACAAGTGCGTTCAGCGTTGCAAAATACTGGTTGTGCGT
>JBFMAM010000160.1:0-4792 GCA_040755805.1 Nitrospirota bacterium | reverse complement strand
AAGAAATATCCACATGCCCAGGTCCAGTTTGGACGCAGCAAAATTCCATACGGATTACATTTCTGGCAATCTGCAAGCCTGCTTAATGGAGTTGAAAGGTCAATCTTATCAGGTGAAACAGATGTGGATGGCAAATCTGATACAAGAAAATGGCCTGGTGGAAATGCTAATTTCCCTGTCAGCGACGAAGATAATATTACAAAGTTTCCCATCGGTGGTTTTAATCTCTTTCGATCACAGGGAGTGCAGTTGCAGGGGGATATAAATCTTTTTGGTCAGGATGGATTTTTACAATACTGGGCAGGAGTTTATAACGGCAGAAATACAAAAGGTGGTATTAATATTGACAGCAGCCACCTCTGGGCAGGCAGAATCTCTATAAATCCCTTCGGGAAATATAACCTGCTCCAGCAGGGAGACATTGATTACAGTAAGACTCCTAAGGTTTGTTTTCTTCTCTCAGGTTTCCAGAATATAGATCGGTTAACTAAATATCGAAGCAGTACTACCGATGCTGATAATGATGGTTATGGGGATCAGAAATCGGAGACCTATGATATTAAAGGTACTGGTTACAACCTATCTGCTCTGCTAAGGTATAGAGGATTTTCCATGGATGCTGAATATGGCTATGACCGTTTAAAACAGGACAGGACGGGTGGCTATACATGGGACCGTTTCGGCTACAGGGTTGATACAGGATACTTCTTGATACCCAAGAGATTCGAAGTAGTGACAAGATATGCCTATGTAGAACGTCTTAAGGATAACACAAAGGAGAAGTCCCTTGCCTCGGGTCTCGGGCTTGTAAGTAATGGCGGAAACCTTAATGCCATTGAGGATAACCTTCAGGAATACACATCTGGGTTAAACTACTACTTTGTCGGTCACAACCTGAAGCTCTTCATAGACTACAGTTATCTCGTACGGAAATTAATCTTTGTGGATACAGCCTCAGTTGATGGTCAGTATGACAACAGATTCAGGACTATGATCCAGTATTACTTCTAAAAGGCCTGGGCAGTCCTTTACCCCTTTCTATTCTGAAGGATTGGAGCGAATGGATACAATAATAGAAGGTTTTAGAAGGGCATCCTCCCTTATATTTAATCTCGATCCAGAGCTATTAAGTATTATACTTTTATCACTCAAGGTTTCTGGCCTTGCACTTGTAATAGCAACAGTAATAGGCATTCCAGTGGGAGCTTTCTTAGGTTTAAAGAGATTTATAGGAAGGGGTTTAATCATCAGCCTTCTGAATACCTTTATGGGGCTACCTCCTGTTGTGGTTGGGCTTTTTCTCTATCTCATACTATCAAGAAGTGGACCCTTTGGTTTCCTATCTTTACTATATACTCCATCAGCTATGGTTATTGCCCAGAGTATTCTTGCTTTTCCCATTGTATCAGCCCTTTCTTATTCAGCTATTGTGAAAGTCGCCCCCCTTGTTAAACAGGCTTCCATGACCCTGGGTTCTACACCTTTTCAGGTGACAATTACTATAGTAAAAGAGGCAAGGTATGGTGTAATGTCAGGTGTGATTGCAGCCTTTGGAAGGGTAATGGCTGAAGTAGGTGCAATACTCATTGTTGGTGGAAATATTGCTGGCTACACGAGGGTTATGACAACAACCATCGCTCTCGAGACCGATAAGGGGAATTTTGAGCTTGCTCTTGCATTGGGCATAATACTTTTAACACTCTCATTAATTATAAACATGGGTCTTTACTTAATTCAAAGAAAGGGGATAATCTATAATCCGTAAAGAACAATATAAAACATTGGGTAGGGGAGGCTTTAGCCTCCCCTACAAGGATTTTATAGAATGGGCGACTAAAGTCACCCCTACCCGTTTAATTACAGATGAGGGGATGGTACAAACAAGGTAATGAGCCTGAGACTGATCGTTTCGAATATTTACAAAAGTTACGATGGTAAGTCTGTTTTGAAAGACTGTTCCTTTTCATTTGATAAAGGTGGAACTTATGTAATAACGGGTCCTAATGGAAGTGGCAAATCAACATTCTTCAGAATATGTGCCCTTCTTGAAGATCCTGATAGGGGCGAAGTCAATTATTTTTCGGGAAGTAATATTTTAACAAAGGACATTGAGCTAAAACGCAGGATAACACTCTTGTTGCCCGGAGTTGGGGTGTTTAATACTACTGTCTTTAAGAATGTGGCTTATGGTTTGAGGATAAGGGGAATAAAAAGGAAAGAGGTGGTCGAAAGGGTCAACAGGATACTGGAGTTTGTTGGCCTGATTCATAAAAGAAACCAAAATGCCCTTACCCTTTCGAGTGGAGAGACTCAGAGGCTTGGGATTGCGAGGGCATTGGTTATAGAGCCTGAAATCCTTTTCCTTGATGAGCCAACCGCATCGGTTGATCAAGAAAATACAGAGATTATAGAGGATATAATTTTAAGAATGAAAAAAGAGGGCAGGTTAACTATTATTACCACCCATGATATGGCACAGGCAGAAAGACTTGCAGACAGGTTATTGATTATGCAGGATGGAAAGATTATATCCTGAAAAGACAGGCACCTTCACCCAAACTTACTGTTTCTTTCACCCCGCCATAAAAGACGGGGCTTTCTTTCTAACGGGGTGAATGAATAAACCTTTCAGGCTCCTTCCTTGAAGATCGCCTTCTTGACATGTTCAACCACCTCGCGAACAAATTTCTCATCCAATTTACCTACAGGCAAAGGAGTCTCGAAAATTCGCTTAGGTATGCGAAGGTTGTCCAGAGAAAAACCTTCTCGGATCTTGAATCTGTATTTTTCCCTATGTATTTCTTCTCCAATACGATGGAGAGCCTCTGGAGCAAGATCAAAACCTGCTGACTGGAGGGCCTTTGACACAATATCTGGTTGATATATTCCTCTGGCAAAGAAACAAACTACAAGACTTGACAGGACCTGGCGCCAGCGCTCCTCAGACAATAAGGCTTTAGCAAGTTCCTCAGAACCGAGCTGTTCCTTAGCAAGGACGGCCTTCTGATCAACACTATAACCAGCATTATCCAGATGGCTGTGTCTTGTGCCAATCAGAACCCCTATATGTGTTCCGGGCCCTGTATGATATCCAGGCATCTCGTTTCCGCCAAAAGATAGAGCATAATCTTCTCCTCCATATATGGAGGCTGCATGTCCAACTCCGCGAGCGAGTGCCTTGAAGAATTCATTCGGTTGCTCGATAGTCAGTTGTACTGCATCCATGTAAGCGCTGTAATCTCCCCAACCAAGCTTGATACCCGTAGTTTCCTTCTCAGAGATAATACCTCGCTCTTGTGCCTCTGTTGCCCAGGCAAGGACCACCCCGGTACTCATCACATCCAGAGCAAGTGTCTCTATCTTATGCAGCAACCTCAAGAGGCCCTTAGCATCAGACCCACCCAACAAGGAACCTATAGCATAGATAGGTTCGTAGTCATAAGAGAACATAGAGGTTTTATAAAAATATGCCTCATCTTCATAAGGCTCCCTCAGTGCGGCAATATGTATGCACCCTATAGGGCAGTGAGAGCAAGCAAGCCGCCTGTCCAGATACCGCTCTGCAAATGTTTCACCAGAAATCTCGGATGCTCCTTCGAATCTCGCTTCTTTAAGATTTCTTGTAGGAAGCCCACCGAGTTCATTTAAAGGTAGAACATTCCCGGCTGTTCCGAGGTCATGATACTTCTTCATTACCGGGGATGTCACAGCCGCCTGGTAAATCTCGTCATATACCTTCCGATATTGTTTCCTATCACTTAGAGGGAGCGAACGTTTACCTGAGATTACAACGGCTTTAATCTTCTTGCTTCCAAAAACCGCTCCCAGACCCAGCCTGCCAAAATGTCTGTAAGTTTCTGTAGTAACACATGAGTACGATACAAGTTTCTCTCCCGCTCTGCCGATGCGCATAATTGTTCTCAATCCTGCTCCCGGCTCATATTCTCTGATGATACGGCCGACCGTGAAGGTATTTATCCCCCACAAGGAGGAGGCATCCCGGAAATAAACCCGGTTCCCGTGAATAGCGAGATAGAGAGGCGTATCGCTGGCACCCTTTATTACAATAGCGCCATATCCTGCCATGCGGATAGCTACAGCGCTTCGCCCACCACAATGACTTTCACCCATATTGCTGTTATGAGGCGATTTAAACATGGCTACGGTTTTCGATGCGAGAGGAAACAAAGCTGTCACGGGTCCTACTGCAAATATAATCGGATTTTCCGCACTAAGGGCGTTACAACCCTCGGGGCACTCCTCATGAAGGAGCCGAGTGGCAACACCAGTACCCCCTATGTACTTTTTAAAAAGATCCTGCCTTTTCTCTATCCGGAAATTTTTCTTTGAGAGATCGATATAAAGAACATTTGCAATGGGATCATCTCTGAGCATGTTTTTCTGCCTCCTTTTTTTCTAATCTCAACACTCCATGAGGACAGAAATTAACACAATAACCACAGTGGACGCAAATCATCGGTTTATTTATCTCATCATTCCAGAAAATTGCACCTATAAGGCAAGCATCGCGACAATAGCCACATCCTATACATTTGTTAATATTAAGACGTACCCCTCCACCGACCCTGAGTTTCAGCGCACCTGTTGGGCACACCTTACTGCAGGGCGGATTATCACAGGCCCTGCAAACAACCCCAATAAACCCTCGTTCCAAACCTCCAATAGATCTCACGTTTATGCATGTTTTGGATAGCCCTACCTCATTTTGCCTTCTGGCACATGCAAACATGCAGCTCTGACAGCCAATACATCTTTCAGTGTCTAACGCTAA
>JBFMAM010000159.1:2810-4807 GCA_040755805.1 Nitrospirota bacterium | reverse complement strand
GCGAAAGTTGAGGGGGGTGGGTGCATTCTGACAAAGCAGGTCCTGATTTATCAGGACCTGCTTTGTGGGTTTAGAGTTTTATAACATTTACTGCCTTTGGGCCCTTAGGTCCATCAACAACATCAAAACTCACTGCCTGACCTTCAGCCAGAGACTTAAACCCATTACCTTGAATGGCAGTATAGTGAACAAAAATGTCTCCGCCGTCTTCTTTAGTAATGAATCCGAAACCTTTGGACTCATTGAACCACTTTACAGTTCCTTTTGCCACGCTGATACACCTCCTTATTAAAAGTATTTGAAGATTACGGAGCTGTGTCATAAAAAAAACCGCAAAGTTGAAGTCTTTGCGGCTGTAAACAACAAAAACTTCCGAAACTTCGCCTGTATTATTACACATAATTACTCAGGTGGTCAAGGCTTTTTAGTCTCTCACATTTTTTAATCTTACCTGCTTATTATTTGAAACGATTTTATTTTTATTCTATTGTATGATTATTGGACTTATTTGGTGACCAAAATGAATTTTGCACTTATCTATCTAAAAGGCGTAAGGTAGAGAGTGTAAGATATCTCAAAGAATTGGCTAAAAATTATGGGAAGCTAAAAGGAGGTTAGCCAGAAATGAAAGCAGTGGTATTAAATAAGATCTGTAAGCTTGAGGAAAATAAAGACCCTTTGGAACTGGTGGAGCTGCCATGTCCTGCGCCAAAAGAAAATGAAATTTTAGTAAAGGTTTCAGCCTGCGGCGTTTGCCATACTGAATTAGATGAAATTGAGGGGAGGACTCCTCCGCCGAGATTCCCGATTGTTTTAGGTCATCAAATTGTTGGAAGAGTAGAAAAATCAGGTAGTAAAGTAAATAAATTTAAAATTGGAGATAGAGTAGGAATTGCATGGATTTATTCTGCTTGCGGAAGATGCACATTCTGCCTTGAAGGAGATGAGAATTTATGTGAAAAATTTGAGGCTACTGGCAGGGATGCAAATGGAGGTTATGCCAAATATACTACTGTCTCAGAAGACTTTGCCTATAAAATCCCCGAGATATTTTCTGATTCGGAAGCTGCTCCACTTTTATGCGCCGGCGCTATTGGCTACCGATCTCTAAGACTAACCGGAATAGAAGATGGTCAAAACTTGGGACTTATCGGTTTCGGAGCTTCTGCTCATCTCGTTATTAAGATGGTAAGACATAAATATCCAAACTCCAGAGTTTTTGTTTTTTCCAGAACCAAAAGGGAGAAAAATTTTGCTAAAGAACTTGGAGCTTTCTGGGCTGGTGGAATTGAAGATGAACCACCAGAAAAACTAAATTGTGCGATTGACACCACACCAGCCTGGAGACCGATAGTTGAGGCCTTAAAGAATTTAGAAAGGGGAGGAAGACTGATTATAAATGCGATACGGAAAGAAGAAGTGGACAAGGAGTTTCTCTTAAAACTAGATTATCCTCGCCATCTTTGGTTGGAAAAAGAGATAAAGAGTGTAGCAAATGTTACCAGAAGAGATGTCAAAGAATTTTTGCAATTAGCGGCTGAAATCCCAATTAGACCCGAAATTCAGGAATTCAAACTTGAAGAGGCAAATAAAGCCCTGGTTGAGCTTAAAGAAAGAAAGATCCGGGGAGCAAAGGTTTTAAGGATCGATTAATTGGTATAATGATGGTGATAAATTATGATAAATAATGAAAATGTAAAGACCTTTGTGAAACAGACTCTGGGTTGTGCATGTCCTGAAGAGGTATTTACATACATAGATTGCCAGTCCAATATTAAATTGAATGATGAAATCGTATTAAGCAACAAAGTAAATATTGGTAATAGACTCCTGATATATGTAATAGAGGTAAATAATCCCAATCTTATAAATTATATTTTGCCATCCATTGTTAACATCGGTAAAAAGGAGAGAGATGGTTTGGGGTTTAACAGATTCCGCCTTGTGATAATCACTGATAAATTGAATGAGATAAAACAAGCTGCGGATATTGTATT
>JBFMAM010000159.1:0-2710 GCA_040755805.1 Nitrospirota bacterium | reverse complement strand
ATTATATTTTGCCATCCATTGTTAACATCGGTAAAAAGGAGAGAGATGGTTTGGGGTTTAACAGATTCCGCCTTGTGATAATCACTGATAAATTGAATGAGATAAAACAAGCTGCGGATATTGTATTCAAAACCCTAAGAGATAAAGACGAAAGAATACATTTACATATACTTCCCCAAAATATTCTTCCCCAGTGAAATAGCATGGTGAAGGTAAAAGATATTCAGAATGCACATGAAAATATCAAGGCCCTTGTCCATAAGACTCCATTAATCTATTCCAACTCCTTTAGCAAGATGACAAGGGCTGAGGTTTATCTAAAAGCAGAAAACCTCCAGAAGACAGGGTCGTTTAAGGTCAGAGGTGCTTTTAATAAAATGATTCATATCCGTGACGGTAAGGTGATAGCCGCATCCATGGGCAATCATGCACAGGCTGTTGCATTCGCTGCAAGCAGACTCGGACTACATGCAAAGATAGTTATGCCCATGGCAGCCCCTATAGTAAAAGAAGAGGCAACGCGGGGATATGGAGCAGAGATAGTTCTTTACGGGGAGAATTTTCAGGACGCACTGAATTATGCCCTTTCTCAGAAGGACTATATCTTTATACATCCCTTTGATGATGAAGAGGTCATTGCAGGTCAGGGGACTATTGGTGTGGAGATTATCGAGGATTTAAGGGATATAGACTTTGTGGTTGTGCCCGTAGGGGGAGGTGGGCTGATCTCCGGAATCTCAATTGCGGTAAAGGCTCTATCACCAAAAACAAAGGTCATTGGCGTCCAGACCGAATCAGCTATATCAGCTCATATTTCATTCAGGGAGAAGGAGATATCTGATAGGCCACCATTGCCAACCCTCGCTGATGGAATAGCGGTGGGCAGGGTTGGCGATAGGACATTTGAGATCATGAATAGATACGTGGATGATATAACTTTAGTGAGTGAGGATTCCATTGCCATGGCAATACTTCTCTTCCTTGAGAGGAAAAAACTTGTTGTTGAGGGGGCTGGGGCAGTGCCCCTTGCAGCCTTATTGGAGAACAAGGGAAGTTTTAACGGTAAACGAATCGTCCTTGTTGTTAGCGGTGGTAATATAGATTTCACTCTCATTGATAGGATCATTCATAAAGGTTTGGTAACAAGCGGGAGGATAGGGGTTATTGAAGTAACTGTTGATGATATCCCTGGGAGCTTCCACTCTCTAACAGGTATCATCGCTTCCCACAGGGGTAATATCCTTGATGTTGTTCATAACAGGTTTGCAGGAGACCTCCCAATAGGTAAGACAAGGGTTATTTTCATAGTTGAAACACGAAGTAAGAAACATTTAGAGGAAATTCTTTCAGACCTGTTAGAAAAGGGCTTCGAAGTAATTAAGTGAAGGGATCCGATTAAGAGGATACTTTATGTCTACGCCTATAATAATAAGTATAGGAGAATTAAAACTTTCCGCAGAACTCAATGACTCGCCTTCAGCTAATATGTTCAGGTCACTTCTTCCTCTTGAATTCAATATGTCGCGATGGGGGGATGAGTATTATGGAGATTGCGGTATTAATGTTGAACTTTCTCGAGATGCAGCAAGAGATGTTATGGAAGTGGGAGAAATGGCCTTATGGCCTACTGGCAGGGCGCTCTGTATATTCTTTGGTCCTACCCCTGTGAGCAAAGGAAAGGAACCCCGGGCAGTTTCTCCGGTAAACCCTATTGGTAGACTGATTGACAGCCCCGAGCCTCTAAAAAATCTTGGTAGTTCCATTCATGTCAGAATAGAAGTTTTAAAATAAAGAGAGCACGGAAATGGAAAGGGACGGTTTTGTTGTAGAATAAAATATGGCAAAGACCGCAGGGATAATTATCATAGGTGATGAGATCCTTTCCGGAAAGGTTCAGGACATCAATTCTCAATTTATGGTGAAAGAATTAAGGTTACATGGTATCGATGTTCGTCGTATCTCCGTTATTCCTGACGATATTAACGAGATAGCCAGAGAAGTAAGGGAGTTCTCTAATAAATTTGATTATGTTTTCACCTCTGGAGGGATAGGACCAACTCATGATGATGTTACAATAGAAGGTATAGCAAATGCATTCGCTGTAAAACCTATTCTAAATGACTCCTTAAAGGAAATACTTCATGAAAAATATGGGGAAAATCTAACACCTGAACAGCTTAAGATGGCAGAGGTTCCCAAAGGTGCAGAGGTTATTAAAGATGAACCTCTTAAATTTCCTTTAATACTCTTTAAAAATGTATATATCTTGCCAGGGATACCAGAATACCTTGTGGAGAAATTCTTTGTGATAGAGAAGTTGTTATTTAATGAACCCCCGATGTTGCTTAAAAAGGTTTATATCAAAGAAGATGAACCCGAAGTCGCACCAATTTTAAATGAGATAGTCAAAAGCCATAAAGATGTTAAAATAGGCTCCTATCCTGTTGTAGGCAATAAAGATTATTACGTAATGGTAACATTCGAATCCTTAAATGAAGAAAGCCTTAATTTAGCGCTCGAAAACCTCATACATAGGCTTTCGAAAGAAAAGATTAGCAAAGTGGAGGGTTGAGTACAAAACATAATGAAACATTCATGCCGACAAATCGGCACAAAGGGGAATGAAAATTGAGCATAGTATATGCTTTCTTGTATATATTTTGGGTAAGGGATAACATAATCCAAAACAATAACAAGGAGGCACTACAAT
>JBFMAM010000158.1:0-4818 GCA_040755805.1 Nitrospirota bacterium | reverse complement strand
GTGAAGTTAAATTTGCTGAAGTAATTATAACCTTCTTGTCATCGGCAATATAAACTTTCGCATGTAATCGTGGAAGATTAATTATGATAGTTTTATCATGATAAGTAATCAAGTAAAGAAGTGCCTTAATATCCAGAGATTTGCTTAACACACTTTCACTTCTAAGGTCTGTAAGAAGCTGCAAGTTTATTGCACTTGAAAAACCTGCGCCTAAGTTATCTATAAGCCATTTGGCCTCATCAATCTTTATGAACGGAGTCGCAACAAGGAGATGATTATTGATATCTTTAAGAAAATCCTTAAATCTATGTCTCCAAGGACTGGTATACAGTTCAATCATGCGACAGCCTTTTCATAGTATTTATTCAAGACAAAAGCAAATGGAGCCTGCCTCATGGTCTTTTCTACAAGAAGGAATGGTCTTTCAGCTATATCTTTAAGATCGTTTCCATCTAACAGAACTATCTGCAATGGTTTAATAGCTCTAACTTGATTGGCATATTTATATGCTTCTACCGAAATGCTGCCTGTAGACACAACCATTATTACATTTGATTTAAGCTGGTGAGTAAGTCCTACTTCTTTTGCAACATCATCAAGGGAGACTGTACGGGTATTTTTACATTGTATCTGCCATCTACTAAAGATAAAGCGTGTACCTTCAAATATTAAATCTACTTCAGCCCCACCAGTGGCTTGACCACGCAAACGCGTAGCAATGTAAGTCAAGTCAATTAGCCTCATCAAATAAAATGCTAAGGCTTCGAGGGCTAATCCTTTAATATGTTTATTCCTATGAGTAAGATCTTTTAAAATATCTCCCAAAGGTTTTCTCAAAAGAGGTCTCAAATCAGATGCGGCTTGTTTTTCTAATGCCTCAAGAAGCGGGGCTATCAATTCGGTTTTCAGCTTTTCGGTTGGTTTAACCAAAAATGGCTTAGCTCCACGGCCTCCGGTTGGTTTTGTAATTTCAATGTATCCAATATCCTGCAAAGGATATAAAATCTGCTTGGGCAGCATCTTTTCATTATATTTGACACCGTAAAGTTGGGTAGCTAATCTTTCAATCTCATTTGCAGGATAATGACCTTTAGTAGGTATGTTTGATATTGTTTTTAGGTAAGCCTTCTGCTCTGGTGAAAGCATCGCCAGCGTATCAATTTCTGTTGTTCCTACCCCAATCAGAGATTCTAATCTTGAGTAATCAATCTGCCAATCTGTTGATGTAATAAGACCAGCCTTCTCTAACCATAATCTCATACTACTCATATGAACAGCACCACGGGGAATATGAATTCCCCTTTCTTCAAGCCATTGGCGAAACTTTACCAAGTCAAACCGTTCGCCTCTTGCCTGCATATCTTGTGCTGTTTGGACTAAATCCATTCCTCTCAATTTAAAGAGGATATGTTGAGCAAAGCGTTTGTAAAGTTGTGAGGTGTTGTCTTTCAGTAATAAAAGTTCTTTCCCTAAGTCTGTTAGATTGCCTTTACGATCTATAATTCCATAGGCAATCATTCCAAGTGCGGTATTGTTTGCGAGTTTTGCCTGATTGTAAGCATCACCACCTTTAGCACTAAAGAATTCTTGCTGTATCGCAGCCTCCAATTCTTTCCGATTGCCTTGATGTTCTTCACATAAAGAAAGTAATCGAGATAAATCAATCTGATTAGGTGAAAACTGTGCACCAAAAGGGATATCACTAATTGCCACAAACTACCTCTTTACTCTCTAAAATAGTTGATAATTTAAATTCATCCTCACAATTTAGAATCTGTTTTTTTATTTCTTCTCTCTGAACAGCTTCACTTAAAACAGCCTGCACTGCTTTATATAATTCAAAAGTTGTAATTCTACAGAATCTCCTGCTCCTACATCCTCTAATGGCCGCATCCGTGAACTGCTCTCCTCTTTCTTCTGGCTTTATCTTAATAAACCCATTTCCTATAAGGATTCCCTTTACTCTCTTGCCATTTAATGTTTCCTCACAATCTATTACATATTCGAGTAGCTGTCTATATTTTTCATTGTCCACTTGTTTTTCTGACCCTTCTATTTCGCCTATAACAATTAAATCTTCTTCTTTAGAAAAGAGGTCATATTCTTCATCGTACTCGTCAGGGTTAAGAACATTAAATCCCAAAATCCTGAAAGCCTCTCTAACAGCTGGTTCTAAGCCATATCTGCCTTGTTCATAAAGTAGACTTTTGAGCATTTCAAATCGGTTATATTCAGACTGAAATTCTTCTTTCCTCTTCTCTATTTTTGAGATCTCATCATCAAGTCCTTTTATCTTAGTGATTACCTCAGTTTCTCCAGGCAGGCTATAAGCTAAAAACCAAGATGGTTTCCCAGACCGACTACTCCATTTAAGAGCACCTCTTAAGCAGTCTATCAATACTCCTCCAGTTTTTTCAGGATCAGGATTCACCAAAGGGGGTAAGAATATCAATTTCCCTTCTTCAACACGATATTCAGCAGCGATTACTTCTCCTACTTTGTTTGTAGCGATGGGAAGCATTCTACCATTTTTTACGAGAATAGCTTCAAAATAAAGCGAATCTTTAAATACGGTTAAATACTGATTAAAAGGATGATATTTATTTACGATTTTTATTTCTCTTCCAGGTGGGACATATCGGGGGGATGTGCTATAAGGTAGCCAGTTGTATCTATCTATAACTATTTTAGGCCGTTCATCTGATCGCCATTCGCCTATATTAAGCCTTTTTCCAATACCCCGCAAAATATATATCACGATCCCTTTTGTAATTGTTAGAATTTGGTCTATCTCCTCTCTTCTGCGAGACATGGAAGAATCCAGCCACTTACCAAATCCTTCATCAGAACGTGCATATGTCCAAAGTCTCCCATCATCTTCAGGAGTGATTTTCTCAGTCCATAAATCTGAAATACTCTCTGGGTCTATAATCACAACGTCGTAATCTAAGAAAGATGGGGCCTTATAAAAACTATAATTTTCAATCCCTTTTCCTTTTATTGGAAAATCTACTGAGAGAATTTTTAGCTTCATAGGACTATAAGTTACTTTTCCTTTCTTACACCCTTAAACGGATTCTTATCTGCTTTTTGATCAATGAATCTTCCGGTGTCTGCATCTCTCTTAACCCAACGGTCATTATAAGGATTAATAAGGATTATGAACTTGTGAACGCTCTCTAACTGCACCGTGCCTGTGATTGTCTCCATAAGGTGGATTTTTAGCCATAATAAGTCTCCTTTTTGCTCCATTAGCTATTATCAATAAATTGTGTTTTTAAATTAATTTCCAGTAATTAAACCACAATATATTGTGGATGTCAAGGAAAAAGTTAAAATGATAAAACAGCTTGATTTTTAAGAGTTTTTCCCGTGAATTGGGTGTTGGTTATTTGTTGAGAAAAAAACCTATTTTATAATCTCAGCAGTGAATGTATATAGGTCAGCATCCTTACATGCATCTCTCTGCAAGCCTGCCTTCAAACATATCTGTTCAAGGAAGGCATCTCTATCCCATCCAAATTCTGTTGCAACCTGTGGCAGAAGGAGGCCACTCTGCATGCCTTTTACTATATAGAGGCCATGTTTCCCGATATGAATGTTTTTTACATCATTTAATGGCTCGAACGGGGATAGAATAGAGACCTCAACATCCATATCCTTCAGCTCCTCCTTTTTCATCGGAGGAAACCTCGGGTCACTTGAACATGCTGAAATGGCATTTTTGATAACCGACTCATAAAGTGGCATAACAGGCTGGATATTTCCAATGCAGCCTCTTAGATTACCATTCTTCTTTATTGTCACAAAGGTAGTACCATTTGCCCTGAGCTTCGGATTCTTTGTTTCTCCATCAGGGATTTTTCCGTTCGTTACATAATCAACAATAGTGTTTTTTGCCAATGAAAGGAGTTCTTCTTTCTCCTCTTTTGTAAGCTCACTCTTATAAATACCCATGGCAGCATATCCCACAACACGATCCTTATTACCTGTCACATCACCTGAGTTAGCATATTTATAGAGCAGACCATAGTTTGCACCGAGTATTCTTGCAACAACCATTGTGTATATAACAGGATATGCACCGCACATCTCAGACTCTCTGTTCGTTAAATTTTTCCCAATATCCTCAATGGACATTCTCTCAACAGCATCTATTATTTTTTTATCCATCGTGATTGCGGTCTCATAATCGTGAAAGTGCGAAAGGTCTGTGCTCGCAATGATTATCACCTTCTCATCTTTCTTTAAAATCTCTGTGAGTCTTCCTGTTAGATATTTAAAGGACTGTCTTGTAGGAGAGCCAATCAGGATGGGAACTATCTTGAAATCCTTCAATACCTGCTGAAGAAATGGAATCTGAACCTCGGTGGAATGTTCCTTTTCAAAGGCATCAGGGTCGAATATAACATTAGCTTTTTCATTTATAAGACAGCCTGCAATATCCTCATCTATCTTTACATCTCCGATGGGTGTCCTGAATCTACCCTTTGTATAAACAGACGCACCAGAGAAACTCTTATAGTGGCTCGGCCCTATCAATATTACTGTGTTGATATCTTTACCCTCAAGTTGTTTATAGAGATAGGCAGCAACCTGACCTGAGAATTGATAGCCTGCATGTGGTGAGATAAGCGCTATGAGTTTACCACTATAACTACCTTCCTGGACCTTTGAGAGAAATTCATCAACCATCTCTCTCAGGGCATCTTTTTGAGCAGGGTAGAATGTTCCGGCAACAGCGGGCTCTTTGACATTTTCTGTGCAACCAGGAGATAGAAGACCTATGAGTAAAAAGTAGATTATGAGGAGTAAGAA
>JBFMAM010000157.1:0-4820 GCA_040755805.1 Nitrospirota bacterium | reverse complement strand
CAGCAAGTCCAGAAGATTTAAGGGGTGATGCCTTGTTTCAGTACAAAACTGCAGTTAAATTCGGAGTAAAAATATGTCCAATAAATGAATTTCTTACTTCTCACTTCTCACTTTCAACTTCTCACTTTATTATAGTTGATGCCCTTTTAGGGACGGGACTTAGCAAAAATGTTACCGGTATGCTATCAGAGGTTATCAGCCTTATCAATAAATTAAACATAACAGTTGTTTCGGTGGATATCCCGTCTGGTATCTCATCAGATAATGGGCAGGTGATGGGAGAAGCTGTAAAGGCAGACTATACGGTTACCTTTGGTCTTCCTAAGAGGGGGCATCTGCTGTATCCGGGTGCTGAGCATACGGGAAGGCTTTTTATAGAAGACATAGGATTTCCGGCGAGATTGCTAAGATCTGATAAGCTTAATGTCGAGTTGCTCGAAAAGAAGGAAGTCTCTTTTTTAATCCCTGAAAGACAGAGGTATTCACATAAGGGTGATTATGGCCACGTGCTTGTTGTTGCTGGTTCGAAGGGGAAGACAGGTGCTGCACTTATGGCAGCAAAGGCATGTCTGAGGTCTGGTGCAGGACTTGTTACGATAGGTATCCCTGAGTCTCTGGCAGATATATTCCAGTCACGTGTTACAGAGGAGATGACCCTTATTTTGCCTGATAAAGGGGATGGCACACTCTCTGAAAGTGCATCAAGTATAATACTTGATTTCCTGGATGGAAAGGCCGACCTGCTTGCCATCGGGCCAGGTATCGGTGTTAGTGCCGATACCGAAAAACTTATAAAGACATTGATAAAGAATTCCACAACCTCGATGGTTATAGATGCGGATGGGGTAAATTCCATTAAAGGGGAAAGAGAGGTGTTTACACAAGCAAAGGCCCCTCTAATTCTCACGCCTCATCCAGGCGAGATGGCAAGACTACTTCAGCAGTCAGAAGACTTCGGCGAGCTCAGTCGAGCCGTCAGAAGTCAGAAGTCAGAGGAAGCAGTTAGCAGTGAGCAGTTAGCAATTAGTAAAAAACTAACCGCTAACCGCTATTCGCTAATCGCTAATATTGAGCAGGATAGGATTGATACCGCAATATCCTTTGCAAAAGAATCAGGGACATATCTTGTGCTTAAGGGTGTTCCGACCATTATCGCCGGGCCAGATGGAAGGGCCTTCATTAATTCGACAGGGAACCCCGGAATGGCCTCTGGAGGTACAGGAGACGTACTTACCGGAATGATTTCAGGATTTTTAGGCCAGGGTTTAAATCCCCTCGATGCATCAATCCTTGGTGTCTACATGCATGGCCTTGCAGGAGACATCGCAGCATCTGAAAAAGGGGAACATGCTTTAATTGCGGGAGATATCATTAATGCAATACCAGCAGCTTTTAAGGCAATAAGTTCTGCTCATTCGTAAACCCCGCACCCCACTTTCGTGGGGTGCGAGGACTGCGCGGGTAGGGCTTTCTGGGGTGCGGGGTAAAAGGGTTGAAAGGCAAGGGGATAACCACAGAGACACAGAGGCACAGAGATTGGGAGAAGGATGGGTGAGGGGGTAAAGGCATTTTTTACCACCACACCAGAAAGCCCTGTCTGTAAAGACGGGGATGAATGGGATGATTTGCTGGCGAAGCCAGTAATAGGAAAAGCCACACCTGTAAAGGTGTGGTGGTTTACCAGAAAATCATTAGGTGTGGATATCAAGAAGATCGGTAGTATCCTATCCATAAAGAAGGAGAATATCTATCTCCCTATGCAGAGACATACGGATAAGGTTGCACATATTGCAATCCTGAAGAATATTATTCTTACAGATATGCCAAAGGCCTTACCGGGGGCCAGGGAGGGTTTATTGGTATCTTTTGAGGAACAAAAACACTTAATTTAACCACAGATTCACCCCGTTAGATAGTGGACATCTAACGGGGGAACCACAGAGGGCTCTCTGTGTCTCAGTGGTTTAAAATTTCCTATGCATTAAAAAAAGAAGAGAAAGAAAGGAGGAAAGACATGGAAGAACAATCAAAACAGGAAAAAAAGGAAAAGATAAATATCAAGGGCGATATTATTAATCATTTTTCGAAAATTAAGAGTCTTTCTGATTCAGGAGTTTCTTTAATGAATAAGGTTGAGGAATTCGATGAGAACGACATCTCAAAAGCCTTTGACATAACAGACGAAATCCAGGAGGAGTGTGAGGAGATAGTAGGCCTGTTGTTTGAGCTAAGGGAAAGTTAAAAGAGTTAAGGTTATTTTTAAGTGAAGTATATAAGCAAGGGCCCTGATGAGACCAGAGATATTGGTTTCAGGTTAGGAAGGCTTTTAAGGCCAGGGGATGTTGTTGGCCTTTATGGAGGGCTGGGCAGCGGAAAGACGACAATGGTAAAAGGGATTGCAAATGCATTAGGTATTGAAGAAAGAGAGATTGTCAGTGCCAGCTTTACTATAATTACCGAGTATAATACAACCCCACCTTTTTCTCATATAGACTTATATAGAATCGAGAAGGACTCTGAACTTGATGATATAGGTCTATGGGACCAGATAAAGGGCAATGGCATTTCGGTTATTGAATGGGCAGAAAAGGCTGAAAGGGGGTTGCCTGATGACGTGATAAGGGTCAGTATAAAGTATGCTGGTGAAAATGTGAGGGAGATAACAATAGAGGGCAGAGATGAAAAAGATTGGAATAATCTGTAAGATTGGAAGACCCGAACCACCTGAAATATTGAAAGAACTACTGCCGTGGCTCAGAAAGAAGGGCTGTGAAACCTATGTGGACATCGAGACTGCCTCTATCCTGAATATAGATGGATTACCACGTTCACATATACCATCATTAGTAGATATTATCATTGTCTTGGGTGGAGACGGGACAATGCTCAGCGTATGCAGGATTGTAGGAGATAAGGGAGTTCCAATCCTCGGTGTAAATATCGGGAGCCTTGGGTTTTTAACAGAGGTTCAGAAGGATAAGCTTTATGAGACTATAGAAATGATTCTTTCTGGTGAATGCCCCGTAGAGGAACGACTTATGCTTTCAGCACATGTCCTCAGGCATGGCGAGCGTATTGGAGAATACATTGTCCTGAATGATGTTGTGGTTAATAAAGGGGCCCTTGCGAGGATAATCGACCTCGAGGCATATATAAACAATACCTATATTACTACCTTTAAGGCTGATGGTTTGATAATCTCTACCCCTACAGGCTCTACAGCATATTCGCTTTCTGCAGGAGGCCCCATCCTTTACCCCACACTTAATAGTATAGTACTCACACCGATATGTTCATTCACACTCACAAATAGACCAATAGTCCTGCCCGATGACGTCTTGATAAAAATAGTCCTCAAGTCGCAGAGTGAACGTGTCCATCTCACACTCGACGGACAGGTCGGTTTTTCTTTAAGGCAGAATGATATAGTTGAAGTCGCGAAGGCACCATTTAAGACAAAACTCCTTATCCCCTTTGGAAGGGATTATTTCCAGATTCTGAGGACAAAGTTAAAATGGGGAGAAAGATAGAAAGACGGTAGTCAGTAGACAGTAGACAGGAGTCAGGGAAAGGCAAAATGCAGAATCAGATATTAAAAGACATAAAGGCGATTCTCGAGTTTTATCAGGCACTGGGCTTTGAAAGGCTACCGATAAATCCCCCCGAATTCCCCTACACCCCCCTTTTAAAAAGGGATAATCCCCCCAACCCCCCTTTACTAAAAGGGGGCGAGGGGGGATTATTTATTAAAGGGGGATTAGAGGGGGATTTTAAAGGGGGACATGGGGGGGTTATTGACAAGGAGGCTGCTTTGAATACCTTAAGAGAAGAGATTGGAGAATGCAAGGGGTGCAGACTTTCAAAGGGTAGAACAAATATCGTTTTTGGTGAGGGCAATCCTGACGCAAGGCTCATGTTTATCGGCGAAGCGCCAGGTAGAGAAGAGGACATGCAGGCAAGACCATTTGTAGGAGATGCAGGTATGCTACTTACGAGGCTTATTGAAAAGATGGGATTTAAAAGAGAGGATGTCTATATCACAAATATAGTGAAATGTAGACCTCCAATGAACCGTGACCCTGAAAATGATGAGATAAAGAGATGCAGGGGTTTTGTAGAGAGACAGATAGAGATTATAAATCCTGAAGTAATCATCTCCTTAGGTCGGATTTCAGCTAAGACACTCATAGGTGATGCAAGGTTAAAGCTAACAGCAATCCGTGGGAATTTTTTTAATTACAAAGGGATTCCTTTAATGCCAACATTCCACCCCGCCTATCTGCTCAGGAATCCTAAGGATAAATGGCTTACATGGAATGATGCACAGAAAGTACTTGAGAGACTTAAGGGTAGTAACGGTGACAAGTAACAAATTCCAAACATCAAGCACCAATACTTGTCCAAAATAGCATATGAATGTATTGATTTTATTGAATTTTATAAATGAGATTGCCACGTCGTCCCTCGAATGCTTTCGGGGGACTCCTCGCAATGACAGAAAAATAATCCCCCTTAACCCCCCTTTAGTAAAGGGGGGAGTGGGGGGATTTGTCATTGCGACTCCGAACTTGCTTCGGGGGAAGCAATCCCATATTTTGGACACTACTGTCAGGCACCAATAATCAAACAATCGTTGGTTATTTGGAATTTATTTGGTGTTTGGGATTTGGTTATTGGAATTTATTTAAGAGGGGGGTTATATGGAAACACTATGGGCACCATGGAGAATGACATACATATTATCAGAGAAGACGGATAAATGCATCTTCTGTGAACTGCCAAAACAGGAGAAAGACAGGGACAGGGATAATCTTATACTT
>JBFMAM010000156.1:0-4889 GCA_040755805.1 Nitrospirota bacterium | reverse complement strand
GTCACATTATAGCGAGTAAGTCAGGACATGCTACAAACCTGAAGTTCCTGAAAAAACTACTTTCACACACCAATTGCTGGGAGATAGTCTCAGAAATTACGCAACAACCCCATTATTATATACAGAACAAATCTAATTAACCACAGAGGTCACAGAGAAATATATTAATAACAAAAGAAAATATTCTATTTTTTATTCTTCTCTGTGTACTCTTTTATATAAAACTATGTAATCTCCCCTTTCCCCCCTTTACCCGGTTAGAAAGCTCAGGTGAGGCTTTAAACCTTCACCCCGTTAGAAACAATGTTTTCTAACGGGATAAAGATTTAAATTATGAGAATACAGAGAAGTATTCGAGGATTAGAGGATTTTTTATCATTAAAATTAACTCTGTGCTCTCTGTGGTTTATAATTCCCTACAAAAAATCCTTATATTTCAATAACTTACAAATTTTACTTGAATTTTTCTGCAGAATCGAGTTTCATAGTGTAGAAGACCGCAAAAGAAGTGGCTGGAGAATTTCTTCTCCAGCCTTAAATAGCGTGTATGCATGTGGAGGGAATTATTTCTTCTTTGCGGTCTTCTTAGCTGCCTTCTTAGCTGCCTTCTTTGCTGCCATTAGATATTCACCCCCTTTCTATCCCGCACTTTCTCGGAAAGTGCGGGACGCTCTGAGCTTAAAGTCTGCCTATCAAAGTAATCCTTTTACCTGATAAAAGTTTTTTCAGATTCGCATCACCCTTTTTCTTCTTGAGTCTGTATTCGTCCTCCTCTATCATAGTGCAGTTAATCTTTAGATCGAACCTTCTTTCGATATCCTTAAGTTCCTTTGTGAGGGAAGCTGATGCACCAATAACAAAGAGGTCAACTGTATTCGCGGTATCTCCTTCCGCATATGGACCATAAATGAAAGCAGCTTTTGCGCCAGAGGCCCTCAAGACTGCCTTGAGTGCACCCGGTAGCCCGAGAGACTTTGTTATAAGATTTTTTAATTCAGAGAATAGAGGCGAATCTTTATCTGCCTGAAAATATTTGAGATTGGCAACCTTTTCGCTGGTCACTATACCCATCTTCTCAAGGTTATCGAGCTCTCTCTTAACGCCAGAGGGATTTTTTCTGAGGAGCTTTGCAATCTCTCTGATATAGAACTGTTCGTCCGGACTGTTCAGAAGCAGGGAGAGGACATCCGCCCTTATTGATGATGAAAATAAACTCTTTAACATTTACCCTCCTATATAAATCTATACAATAAAAATTTCTATTTGTCAATAAAAAAATTACATTTTGAGAACAAATAATGCATTTTAGTGAACGATTCTATTTTTAGAACAATTGTTTTAAAATCTTGAACTATTCATTTTTAATCTCGTCATCCTCCTGACCTTTCTCAAGTTCATGGGATCATCGGATTCTCTCTTTTTTGGTGTCTCGAGGATTAGAGGGATATCCCTGAAGGATGCACAGTTAATGAATTGTCTTAATCCCGCTGCACCTATCCTTCCAAGACCGATATGCTCATGCCTATCAATGCATGACCCGACATCTCCCTTTGAGTCGTTAAGGTGAATAAGTTTCAGTCTATCGAGACCTATATATTTCTTCATCTCATCTGAAATCCTTTGTATGCCTTCATCACCGCTAATGTCATAGCCTGCTGCAAATGCATGACAGGTATCAATGCATACACCTGCTATCAATGAACCTTTAACGCCATTTATAATATCTGCCAGGTTTATTATAGTAGATGAGATATCCCCCCTCTCACCGGCAGTATTTTCTATAAGGAGTCCTGCCTTCCATCGACCCATCATGGCAACCTCATTATTTAATGCATTAATCGCCCTGTTCCTGGACACACCTTCGTCATCTCCTGATGCACTTCCTGGATGAAGTATCACATAGTCAGCCCCTATGGCATTAGCCCTGTCCATTTCTATGACAAGCATATCAATAGATCTCCTCCTTAAATCACCATCCCTCGATGCTATGTTTATCAAGTATGAGGTATGGATATAAACAGGTGAGATATTAAACTTTTTCCTGAGTGATTTAAATATTAAGATATCTTCTTCAGAAATCTCTTTTACAGCCCATCCTCTGGGGTTGTGAGAAAATATCTGCAATGTGCTACATCCGAGTGCTTTGGCTCTCTCTAAACTCAGATGTAAACCCCCAACAATGGAAGTATGGACACCGATCCTGCGCATAAAATATCGTTAATCCAAAAAATGCATCTGTCCGATAATTCCTGAAAATTTAATCAATTGCATTTTTCTGGTTAAAATCTTAATGTAGCTTTACATCTTTTTGGATGTAGCAGTAGGTCAAGGCCAATATCAGCGCTCGTGACATGAATATCGGCAGCCATTATTGCATCAACAGCACAGCCTTCTCCTTGAGAAACAGCAATACCGATGCGTGCAGCCTTGAGCATCTTCCTGTCGTTGTTTCCGTTTCCAAATGCAACCACACTCTCAGCACCGAGCTTTTTGACATATTCCTCTTTCTGCACATCATGGTCTTCACCTGAAAGGATGTGTATTTCGCAATTGATACCATTGAGCTCTTCCTTTGCCTTTCCAAAAGTATCAGCAGTCAAAATATGTACTTTCAAAAACTTAGCTATCTCATTTAGTTGTCCTCTAACTCCTTGTAGAAGCCTCCCGTCAACAGAGAGAGTCCCTGTAAAGTCGGATACCAGATGCTTCAATCTGACAAATCCAAATCCAGGAATATCTATCTCGAACATAATAACCTCCTTTATATACTGGATTACAAAAAAGTATTATAAAAAGCTTTGTCAATAGTGTTATCTAAACCGAAAAATAGACATAGAAATGCCAACCACTGGTAGGACAGGCGTCTCGCCTGTCCCAAAGGATTAAATAGCTTGACAGCCCCGAAAGCTTTCGGGGCTGTCCTACTTTGTTTTGTGGGCATTGATAAAATCCTGTCTCTATTTTTCGGTCTAAAAACCTTTGTAATTTATGTTTATCATCACAGCAATTTTCTTTTTGAAACTTTTCTTTTCATTATTATTACGAATACAACAAATAGCATAGCCGATAGGGTAGCTGTTATCGCACCAAAATAGAATGTCACAGATGGTGAGATATTATCCCAGAGCCATCCTCCTATAAGGCTTGCAGGGAACATTGCAAGTCCGACTGCGGTGTTATAAACACCAAAGGCTGTTGCCTTGAAATCCTGAGGTATGATGGTGGCAAGGAACGCTTTTTGTATCCCTTCGGTAAGGCCCATAAAAAGTCCGTACAGCCCGAACAGAATCCAGATAGTTCTTGTTTCTTGGACAACTGCAAAGCCGTAATACAGGATTGCAAATAACATAAAACCTAAGAGGATAACCCTCTTTCTTCCAAATTTGTCTGCTACTATGCCGGCAGGTATGGCTGAAATAGAATAAATGAGATTAAACAATAAATACACCATGGGAATCATCAAAATAGGAATCCCTATATGTTGAGCCCTGAGTATAAGAAAAACATCACTGGAATTTCCTATGGCAAATATAGTTGCAACCAGAACAAAGAACTTAAACCTCCAGTCAAATAATCCCCTCTTTCCCCCCTTTACTAAAGGGGGGTTAGGGGGGATTACAAAATCTTTTATAGAGGTTTTTTCTCTTTTAATCTTCTTTTCTTTAATAAAAAAGATAATCAAGAGTACTGCAATAATCCCCGGTATCATGGAAAGCCAAAAGACCATCCTGTAGTTGTTTGAAAATATACCGAGAAAGAAAAAAGCAAGAGCTGGCCCTACAACTGCGCCCATTGTATCAAGTGAACGGTGAAAACTGAACGCCCGTCCTAAAAATGCCTTATCTGTTGACTCAGTAATAATGGCATCACGAGGGGCTGTACGGACACCTTTCCCGAACCTGTCCATAAATCTTGAACCCATAACATGATGCCAGCCCATGGCAAGTGCAACAATCGGCCTGCTTAAGGTAGATATGCCATATCCCGCTGCCATAAGCCACTTACGATTTCCTATCCTATCTGAAAACCATCCTGAAAAAACCTTGAGCAGGCTGGCGGTTGATTCTGCAATGCCTTCTATAAGACCGATTATGGATTTGTTCACTCCAAGGACATTTGCAAGAAATAGCGGTACAAGGGGGTATATCATCTCAGAACTCACATCCATAGAAAAACTCACAAGTCCAGCAACAAAAACATTCTTTCCAAAGCCAAAAAACTTTTTATGGTCAGATTTCATAGATGTGATTTTCTGAGGGGACAAATGTTTTAGCGAATTCCGTAGTTTTTAAAAAACTGCTGAGGGGTTAATATCTTAATCCCCATATATTCCCCAAAGGCTTCTATCGACTTATCTCCTGTTATAATAACTTCTGCTTTTAATGCCACTGCGCATTCTATAAATTTATCGTCGTCGGGATCATCTTTGACCACCGTTATTTTTGGTGTTTTTGTGGTAAAGAACATGTTGAAGCTTTTGGCAAAAAGAGAAAGAAGTTCTTCAAGCTCATTTTCATCCTGTAGGCCAATCCTTCGTAGAACCTCGACATATTCATCAAGGATATCTTTAGACAGACAAAGGGTTATCTTTTCCTTTTTCCACAGGTCTATGATTCTACGGGGGTTTCCACCAAAAAAAGATGAAACAAAGATATTTGTGTCAATAACAACCCTCATCCTTGTTTTTTCCTTACCTCTTTAATTACCCTATCTATATCACCGGGCTTTACCCTCTTAGATATTAATTTCCCCCTGATTCTATTCCACAGATCATCAATATATGCACCAATGTCCCGCTCTTTTATATAGTCTTCAATAAGTTCTCTTACCATTTGACTTGTGGTCTTACCCTCTACCCTCGCAAGTTTATTAAGCCTGTTTTTAACCTT
>JBFMAM010000155.1:0-4896 GCA_040755805.1 Nitrospirota bacterium | reverse complement strand
GAAATGAAGTTCTCCCATCTTGTTGCTCAGCAGACGGTGCAACTCAATAAATACAGCGTTCTCCAAAACAAGTCCCTTATTGGTTTTATTATCATAAGGCACAAAATTCTCAAGAACCAGATTCCTTATCCCTAAATCCAGAAAATATATTTTCCCTGCCTTAATGATTTCCTGTCTTGGATTCTTAAAATATGGACTGATCTTCTTAATAATGAACGTGTTCTCTAATGCAAGAATATATCTTTCAACAGTACCCCTGTCTATCCCAAGATGAGCTGACAGTTCTCCAATATTGATCAATTGTCCGATCTGGGCAGCTAAAAGTTTCATAAGGCGGTTATATGCAGTTTTATTTTTTATCTCAAAAAATCCTACAGCGTCTTTTTCGACATAACTGCTATAGATTTCATGGAGGAGATATCTTTTCTCTTCTTTACTCTCTGACAACACAATCCTCGGATAACCGCCAAAGGTCATATACTCTTTAAAAAGTGTAAGCAGTCTTTTCTGGTCAATAAATATAAGCTTCCTTCTTCTTTTTAAGTAATCAGCCAAATATTTTTCCTTTGCCGTTAAAAATTCATGAAAACTAAAAGGAGGCAACTGAAAGATTCTTTTTCTGCCAGCCAGTGTTTCTTTAAATTTTGCCTTAAATTCGAGGGAAGAAGAACCGGTCAGAATGAGCTTTGCATTGATCTTTGCATCATAGATTCCCTTAAAAAATCTTGCTGCTTCCGGCACCTTCTGAGCTTCATCAATAAAGACATAGATTTTCTGCTTCCGTGAGCGGTCTCTCAGCAATTCAATAAACAGGGCCTGGTCACGTAAAATTTCCCAATCTTGTATCAGATCCAGATTGTACGTTAAAATGAAAGCAGGAGAGACTCCTTTAATTTTCAAAAGATAGTCCTTTGCCTGCTCCAGCAGAACAGTTTTGCCCACCTGACGTGAACCGGTAATAAGTGTTATTTCAGGTTTCTCTAAATGCTCGGCGACTTCCTGAAAAATATCTCTTTCTATATATCCAATAAGTTCCAAATTCTTCATTTACTCTTATTTTAGTATTACTAAATTATTTGTCAATACCTATTTTAGTAATATCCTACGAATAATGGAATTTTATACTTTGATGTCTGTATGTGAAATTAACAATATGGTGAAATCTTAATGGTGTTAGATTTCTAACATATTAGCAGGGGTATAACGTGTTACGCCCCTAAAGATTTACGGTATAACCTTATTAAGCTGATACTCCACTATCCCTGATGCACCTGCCATCTTGAGTTTCGGAATAATGTCCCGAACAATCTTCTCATCAATCATAACCTCAAGGGCATACCATCCTTTATCAGAAAGGGGTGATATTGTAGGTGAGTGCATGGCAGAAAGAAGGCTCATCACCCTTTTAAGAGAGCCCTCAGGTACATTCATCTTAAGCCCGACCTTTTCCTCTGCTGCGAGGGCACCCTTGAGGAGCATTAAGATATTCTCCATCTTCCGTCTCTTCCATATGTCACGCCATGACTTTTTGTTCGCTATAAATCTCGTGCTTGACTCCAGGATGGTCTCAATAATCCTTAGATTATTCGCCTTTAAGGATGCACCAGTTTCAGTAAGCTCAACAATCGCATCGGCGAGGTGAGGAGGTTTCACCTCTGTTGCACCCCATGAGAAATCCACCTCAGCCTTTATACCTTTGGATTTCAGGTATCTCTTTGTAAATCCTATAAGCTCTGTTGCAATTCGCTTTCCATCAAGGTCTTTAATTGCCTTTATCTTGGAATCGTTTGGAACTGCGATTACCCACTTTACGGGTCTGAGACCTTCCTTTGCATAAATAAGCTCGGCAACCTCGTGCACATCTGCATTCTGCTCCATTATCCAGTCTTTACCTGTGAGACCGCAGTCGAGTATCCCATTTTCCACATATCCTGCCATCTCCTGCGCCCTGATTAACATAGCCTCAATTTCAGGGTCATCAAGGGATGGATAGTAAGAACGGTCCGATAAAGTTATGTGATATCCTGCCTTTCTAAAGAGTTTTAATGTTGACTCCTGAAGACTACCTTTTGGAAGACCGAGTCTTAGTAATTTCTTCATAATCCCTACCTTTCATTTCTCATTTCTCACTTCTTCATTATACGTGTGATATAATTTATCATATTGTTGATGTTGTTACAATCCAAATACCCAAAATTAATAATTAAGCAGGACTGGCTTGAGCGGCATCAGAGATTTTTCGGTAACAGTTCTTAGTAAACTGGAGCGCCCACAGCCTCGACTGTTTGAACCCGAAGGGTCTACGACCCGTAGGGTGAGTTTCGAGGCTGTAGCGGAAGGAGCTTAGAACTGTCAAAAAATATCGTAGTAAGCGAAAGCCAGTCCTGCTTATCAAAACCTTCATGTATGTATCTTACACCTTTATTAAATATCATTCAGCAAGGTTTAAAATATCCCCGTATTTATAACCTCACAGGCTCATCTACAGCCCTTCTCCTTGCCTTGCATGATGAGCCATTTCTCACTGTTGAATCAACTGAGGAGCTTGCAGAAGAGCTTCATAAAGATATTAATTTCTTCAGAGATGTCTTAAAAAAAGACCGCGTTTTCTTGCTTCCAGAGCCCAACGGCCCTTCTATTTCTGGTGAAAGGGCAAAAATAATATACTCACTCAAAAAAAATGACTCTTTTGTCACCTCTTTCAAAAACCTCAAATCACGGATATGGTCTCAGAAAGAATTAGAGAGAATAGTTCTGAATCTCAAGAGAGGGATGGAGATTCAGAGGATAGAAATGGAGAGAAGGCTTCAGGAGATGGGCTACAAAATGGTTTCGCTCGTTGTAGAAAAAGGAGAATACAGCAAGCGAGGATGGCTTTTTGACATATTTCCTTCTACATCAGAGACACCTGTAAGGCTTGAATTATTTGGTGATGAAATAGAGAGTATGAAGTTCTTTGATGTCGACACACAGAAGTCCACAGGGAATTTTGACGAGTTTTTAATACTTCCTGCAAAAGAACCTCCTTTCGGGCAGTCAGTCCTTGAGATAACCCCTGATAAAAGGTTTTTCTGCTCAGATTCAATTAATGAGAGAAATGGGCTGCCTGAGGATACCATTTTTCTTTCGAGATATTCGATTGAAGGCCCAGGTCATGATGCAGGGCTGCTTTCAATAAAAGGACTCGGCATCCTACCTGAAGAAAGGAAGGATATAGAGGAATTACCGCATAAGATCGAGGAACTTCGTAAAAATAACCGGGTATACTTTATTTCTCCATCAAGGGGTCAGGCAGAAAGGCTCAAAGATATACTGAGAGATGGAGGTGTGGTTGTACCCCTCATAGATAAAACAAACCTTTTAGATTATGAAGGCAATGTCTCGATAACCATAAGCGACCTTTCATCAGGCATCTTCCTTCCGGGTATTTTAATCCTGACTGAAAAGGAGATATTCGGTGGAAGGCCTGGCTATAGGCCTATCAAGAAATCAAAGGTATCAAGGCTTCTTATATCGCTCGATGACCTAAGGCCAGACGACTTCGTTGTCCACAGAGACCATGGCATCGGAAGATTTTATGGACTTGTACGCCAGAGCATAGAAGGCATCGAAGAAGACCTCCTGCTAATTGATTACGAAAATGGAAGGCTATACATACCTCTTCAGAATATTAACAGCATCCATAAATATCATGCTGAAGAAGGAGTTATTCCAAAGATTGACTGGCTTGGAGGAAAGACCTGGCAGAGAAGAAAGGAGAAGGTAAGAAAAAGGATACATGAGATGGCAGAGAAGCTCCTTGCACTTTATGCAGAGAGAGAGGTTCATAAAGGTTTCTCATTCAGCCCTGATACCGAACTACACAGGGAATTTGACAGCTTTTTCCCCTATGAGGAGACGCATGACCAGATAAAGGCAATAGGAGATATTAAAAGAGATATGGAATCAGAAAGACCAGTGGACAGGCTTATCTGCGGCGATGTCGGTTATGGCAAGACAGAGGTCGCAATGAGGGCAACATTCAAGGCAGTATATGATGGTAAACAAGTAGCTGTGCTTGTGCCTACCACAATACTATGTGAGCAGCATTACAGGACTTTCAAGATGAGATTTTCCGCATTTCCTATTAGGATAGACTATCTGAGCAGGTTCAAATCAAAAAAGGACCAGCAGAAGACGGTCAGGGCACTATCAAATGGCGATATAGATATAATTATAGGGACACATAGCCTTCTCAGTGATGATGTAAGCTTTTACAATCTTGGTCTTCTGATCATTGATGAGGAACACAGGTTTGGAGTAAGACAGAAGGAGAAGATAAAAGAACTGAAAAGAGGTGTTGATGTTCTTACCCTCACTGCAACGCCAATACCCAGAACACTTTATATGGCGCTCTCGGATATCAGAGATATGAGTACAATCGAAACACCCCCTGAGGAAAGGCTCGCTGTCAGAAGTATTGTCTCTATATTTAATGAGGGTCTGGTAACAGAAGCTATAAAAAGAGAGCTCGAGAGAAAAGGCCAGGTCTTTTTTTTGCATAACAGGGTAAAGGATATTCATAAGATTGCCGACTACCTCTTAAGGCTTTTACCTTCAGCAAAGATAGCGGTTGCCCATGGGCAGATGCCTGAAAGAGAGCTCGAAAAAATCATGCTTAAATTCTACGATGGCAAAATAGATGTTCTGGTAACTACAGCTATAGTGGGTTCGGGTCTCGACATACCATCAGCTAACACCATCATCATCAACAGGGCAGACATGATGGGGCTTGCTGACCTCTATCAACTCAGGGGACGGGTGGGAAGAAGCAATGTGAGGGCATATTCTTATTTTCTCATTCCTGGTGAGGACATCATCACAGAAGAGGCCAGAAGGAGACTACAGGCAATACAG
>JBFMAM010000154.1:0-4915 GCA_040755805.1 Nitrospirota bacterium | reverse complement strand
CATCTACACTACCTCATAGGGTTAAACAGAGGTAATGTCTCAGTTGAAATAGGCGCGGTAGTAAGGGAATTAAAGAAATGCGCACTCAGATTTAACCTTTGCTTATTCCTTATCGCTCACACGATGAAAATAAAGCCCGAGGTAGAGCTTGGCCTTGGTGATACCAGAGATAGCAGTTTCATTGAGCAAGAGGCAGATAATGTCTTTTATCTATGGCGTCTCAAAAGGGGTGATGAGGCCATTTTAAAGATTGCAAAAAACAGAAGGAATGGCGTCTTTGAGAAGAAGATAAAACTGGAAAAACAGGGACATTTCTTATCAGAGGTAACTGATGATGATTGATGCAGAGATTCAAGAGACTTTCATTGGCGAGATATTAAACGAATTTGAGGCTTACTATTACAAGGTTGAGATGCCTAAAGTCAGGCAGAAGGTTGCAGAGTTTAAACAAGAGATGGGCGACTGGGGTAAGTGTAAGAGACTGTCTTATCTCTATGACAGACTCTTTGAGGTTGATGCTGAGTTAGAAGATAGACTCAGGAAATACAAGAGAGCGATAGAGGATGACAGTCTTTATATTGAAAGGGCCTTGATAGCTTCTCGTATTCCTGAGATTGAGAAAGAGATTAAAAAGCTGGAAACAGAAATCGGGTTTATAGTTCATAGTCCGAAAAGTAACAAGATCACGCCTGAGATGATTGAGAGAGCTCGAGAATATCCTTTTGAGAATCTGGTTGAAGTCAAAAAGGGTATGGGACTCTGTCCTTTCCATGATGACCATAACCCATCAATGGGAATTAAAAATAACTACTATCATTGTTTCGGTTGCGGTGCAAAGGGTGATGTCATATCGTTTGTGATGAAAAGAGATGGGTTGTCATTCAAGGATGCAGTAAAAATGCTAAGTAGTACGATATGACAAAGGCTGTTTTCAAAGGGATAGAAAGAAAACATGAAATGTAAATATTGCCAGAACGTAATTGAAGACCCACAGGCAGGCTTAAGGGATTTCTGCAATGAGGATTGTAAAAAAGCTCATAGATTGGCTTATAAAGCCAATTGGATGAGGCAGAACAGAAATGTCCACAAGGAAAAATCAAAAAACCCTGTAGAAGAGGCTATACCCCAAAATGTGGACAAATCCAACCCTACAGTCAAGCCAGTTTACAAAGGTAAAAATCAAGCTCTCGGACTTTCCGAAGATAACTTTAAGGGCAATGGTAGGAAATATGAGATTTTTTTACTTTTTAGAGACAGAGAAGTAAAAGTTGAAATAACTCCCGTGAGAGACTCTGAGTATGTATTTGCTAAATATGCTGGGATTCAACAGCAATATTACAAAAAAGTAGTAGAACTCTGGTTAGAAAGAGGGGTTATAGAGTAAGGTAATAATTAACCCTTTAACTCTGCTTTAACTTTGCATGGAAGTTAAGCAATGTGACCCTTACAGGGAGGTTAAAAGTGAGACAAAGAAAGACGGATGATGAAGTCATCTTAAGAATGCTTAAAGAGGGCAAAACTCAAAAACAGATTGCTGGACACTTTGGGGTGTCACCTACAGCAGTCCATAAACGAGTGAGAAGATTATGCCTCCCAGAGATGCCACATTTTGACAAATTAACCGACAAAGAAAAGCGTTTTGTCATTGAAAAGGCAAGGGGTAAAACCGCAACACAGGCAGTTTTGGACTCATACGAGGTAACTTCAAGAGAAAGTGCTAAAGTCATGGGGTCACAACTGATGGCAAAACCCGAAATTCAAATGTCCATGGAGGAGCTAATGGCCTACTGTGGAGCAAATAAACTTTACAGGATCAGAAGGCTTAAGCAGATAATAGACAGTGCAGACCTCAATCTTGTACATAAGGGGCTCGATATGAGTTTCAAGCTCGATGGGTCCTATGCGCCCGAGAAGATAGATATGAATCCCTATCATATGCAGCCGATCCCCGAAGAGCACATCGCTTTTTTGAGAGAATTAGGACGTAAGTATGCTGAAGAAATCAGACGAAATGTTATCGACGTCACTCCCAAAAGTGAGGAGGATTAACTTTGTTGAAAACTGGCTCATTGGCTGATGGGGTAGGACGATTTTCCCATGACCCATGGGCAATTTCCCCCTCCCCTTTTCAGAGAAAAAGAATTCTTTCCGAACAAAAAGATTTATTCAAGGAGGACAAAATGCCAAAAATACCAATATATGAATCACAATTTCATCACATCCTTCAGAAAATAAAGTTAGAAAGATATCAAAGAAAACAAGCGATAAAGTTTATAGAGGCATTTAATGAGAAACCTGAAAACAAAGACAGGCAAATAGAACTCAATGAAATAAATATCCAAAAAACTATTGAACAGTTAAGTAAAAAAAGGAACGGTGATTAAATCAAAGGATATTGGAGGAATTATCAAAGAAGCACTAAGTCGATTATTGAGATTAAGGAGATTGAGGGATTGAAGGCAGAGCTTGAGACCGGAGATATTGAGGCTATAGCTCAGAGAGTTGTTGAACTTTTAAAGCCTCTCATGTCCAGTAGTAATGGCAAACGAGGGGCAGAGGATATTTTTGATGTCAAGAAACTATCAGAATATCTCAAAGTTACCTCTAAGTGGATATACGAACAGACACACCTTAAAACCATTCCCCACTATAAAATAACTAATAAGCAATTACGGTTTAAGAAAAAAGACATAGATAAATGGCTTGAGACTCTCAAAGTACCTGCTACCAGTGAACCTACAGGCAAACTAAGGCTTATAAAGAGATGACCACTTCTGTATTAAGGAAGTGATTAGTTTTTTAAGGCTTTATATTTCAATAAGTTATCAAGGGCTGAATAGTGAATTGTCTACTTGACATTTCCTAACACAGTTAGATATAATTTCGGTATGAAGAACTGGACATCAAAAGATATTAAAAGCCTGAGAGAAAAATATAACCTTTCTCAATATGCTTTGAGTAATCTTTTAGGTGTATCCGGGAATTATATCTATCTCTTAGAAAAGGGGGTAAGAAAGCCAAGTAAAACAGTAAAGATACTTCTGTCAAGGATTGAAGAAGAACTAAAAGAAAGGAGGGGAAGATGAAGCGTATTGTCTTAACAGTGTTATTTGTCATCGGAGTAGGAGTGCTAATTTTCAGCACAGAGGATCCAGTGGGTACGTTGTATTTTCTGTTTGGGTTTTTTATTGGCATATTTTTTGCCCTCACTGAGGATTGTCGGTGGAAAAGGTATTACCTATACAAGGGTATTTGGGCAAAACTCCTTGGCCCCGATGGTAGATGCATGTATGAGGATTATGAGAAGCTTGAGAGGCAAATGGAAGGGCGGAAAGAGTGGAAAGGAGATGATAGTAATAAAAAGAGGTAAACCAGTTGTTTTAATGCGAACTATTACAGATGAGGCTTTTAGCCTCAAGGAGAAAGAAAAAGTGAAAGGAGGTGAAAGAAGACGTGGCAAGAGGCATTTATAAGCGTGGTAATGTTTTCTGGATTCGATATGCTGACCTCGATGGAAAGACAATTTATGAATCATCAGGCAGTGATAAGTTTAGAGATGCAGAAGCCTTACTTATCCAGAGAAAACAGGCTATCAGAGAAGGTAAACAGCCTGAGATTAAGAGGATTGCCAACCACAGTTTTAAAGAGCTTGTAGAGAAATACCTATCCTGGATTAACGGTAGGCAGAAATCAGCAAGGGTCAAAAGCTACATCATAAGGCAATTGATTGAGGCATTTGGCAACCTTCCATTAAGAAGATTCAACACGGCCATTGTTGAGCAATTGCAGACAGACCTTATGGGTAGAGGACTAAAGAATAGCAGTTGCAACAAGGTCTTGAATGTTCTTAAGCACATGTTTACAAAGGCAGTTGAATGGGACATGGTTGAATCTGAGACCCTTAAGCGTGTAAGGAAGGTAAAACTATTGATAGATGACAGCAAGCGGTTAAGGTATCTCTCAAAAGAAGAATGCCAAAGCTTGATCAATGCCTGTGATAAGCACATTAGACCTATTGTTGTTACAGCCTTGAATACTGGTATGAGAAAAGGTGAGATACTCTCTCTCAAATGGGATAATGTAGACCTGAAACATGGGTTTATTCTTTTGGATATAACAAAGAACGGCGAGAGACGGGAAATACCTATCAATGACACGGTGAGACAGACTTTACAGAGCTTGACGAGAAGACTTGATGTTCCCTATGTATTCTATGACCCTATTATAGGGAAACCTTATCAGAATGTTAAAAGGTCATTTAATACAACCTTAAGAAGGGCAGGGATAAGAGATTTTCATTTCCATGACCTGAGACATACCTTTGCATCTCACCTTGTTATGGCAGGTGTGGATATTACAACCGTTAAGGAGCTTTTAGGTCATAAAACACTCACAATGACTTTAAGATATTCTCACCTTGCACCGGCTCACAAAGTGAAGGCAGTAGACATACTGGATAATGCTCTCAATGATAAGCTTAGCTCAGTAGGAGAACGTTTCCTTGATGCAAACTATACAAAAACTATACAATCGGCAGGGGTAAGATAAGATGGATTCTCGTAAGTGCTTGATTTTATTGGTAGGCGATGTAGGGATTGAACCTACGACCTCTTCCGTGTGAAGGAAGCGCTCTCCCACTGAGCTAATCGCCCAACCGCAAAAGAAGATATTGGAGCCGATGGTCGGATTTGAACCGACGCCCTGCTGATTACGAATCAGCTGCTCTGCCTCTGAGCTACATCGGCAAATGGTGAGCCGTGGAGGATTCGAACCTCCGACCCGCTGATTAAGAGTCAGCTGCTCTACCAGCTGAGCTAACGGCCCACTCCTTTTATCTGCGCGCCTGAGAGGATTTGAACCTCCGACCCTCGGCTCCGGAGGCCGATGCTCTAATCCACTGAGCTACAGGCGCATC
>JBFMAM010000153.1:0-4924 GCA_040755805.1 Nitrospirota bacterium | reverse complement strand
AGATTCGAACTCCCCTCTCGATTGAAGAAAGCAGATTCAATACCTCATTTAGAAACATTGTTATTATTGCAAAGGAAAAGCCATCTGATGATACGATTAGAGGGATTTTTATATATGATGGACGGGATAAAAATGAACCAAGGATTCTGACAGCAAGAGATGGGAAAATCTATATATCAGAAGGTTTTAATATCAACCTATACCTTAAAGACGGATACATTCATATTGCAAAGGGGAATAGCACAACAGAGTTGTTCTTTGAAAGATACAATATAACACTTGGACTGGAAGCAGACCCTCCATCCAGAAAAAATGCAGAACTCACTCCTTTTGAACTAATACAAGTGATAAGGAAGAAAGGTCCGCCTAAGGCGGAAGAGATACACCATGCTGTATCTTCGCAACTTGAACTTCATAGAAGGCTGTCACTGCCTTTACTATGCATCATCCTTATATTTTTCGGACCACCGCTTGCCCTGATGGCAGGGAAATCAGGTAAACTAGGTGGCTTGGCCCTCGGTTTGTTAGTATTCACCATCTACTATATGCTTCTGATATACGGTGAAAATCTCGTGAAGGCTGGCAAGATACCCCATTATATTGGTGCCTGGAGCCCTACTGTTATTCTCGGACTATTTGCGTTTTGGATGTTCAGAAAGGAAAATATAAAATGAAACGTTCATCCATCAATGAATCACAAAGGCTGAAAATCAGCGGGACAAGAATGTCCCGCCTATTGATAGGTGGGGTTTTCTAACCCCGCAAAATGGATTTTTGATGAAGATAATACAGAGGCATTACACCAGGGAATTCTTTAAATTGCTTGGCATCATCGCCCCGGGCCTTGCATTAATATTCAGCATTTTAGACCTTATTGACAAGGTTGATGATTTTATGCCGGGAAGACCATCTATCTACAAACTCGTCTTATACGCCCTATTGAATCTACCGAAATATCTCCTTTATCTCCAGCCCATGGCCCTACTCATAAGCAGCCTTTTCATATTCAGCCAGGCATCACGGAATAAAGAGCTCGTAGCGATAAAGGCCACTGGGGGAAGATTAAAGGCCCTTTTCTACCCGTTTATTATCTCTGGCATATTGCTAAGTGTATTTGCCTTTATCATTGGAGAAATTGTTGTACCTGATTTTTCGAGGAGGTCACATGAATTAACAACTACTCTTAAGAAAAAAGATAAAAGAACCACATTCAAAGAGGGAACCCTCTGGCTTAAGGGAACAAATGGCTCTCCGGTCAGGATCGAGCTTTACATCGCTGAAAAAAAACTTGCAAGAGGGGTGAGCATTTTTATTTCTGGGGGAGATCTCCTTAAGAAAAGGATAGAGGCAGAAGAGGCAACATGGGAAGAAATTCAAAATTCAAAAGGCATATGGAGACTAAAAAATGTAACTATTTATGACATCCAGGGTGGAAATGTCAGCAATATATCAGAGATGGACTACCCATATCTTGAATCTCCTGACTTCTTCACCGAAGGGATAAAAAAACCCGAAGAAATGGGTATAGGTGAGCTCTACAGGTACACAAAGAGATTAAAAGAAGCTGGATTTAGAAATACAAAACTTATCGTGGATCTGAATTCAAGATGCTCATACCCTCTGGCAAACTTCTTCATGATACTCCTCGGCATTTCTCTCTCAATGAGGAGCCAGGTTGGCGGTGGCCTCTTTGCAGCAGGTCTCGGACTATTTATAAGCCTTATCTACTGGCTCGGATATACACTGATGCTTTCAACGGGGTACGCAGGGATAGCGCCACCCCTTCTTTCTGTATGGGCAATGCCACTTCTCTTCGGTATCGTGGCAATTTATCTGTTTAGAAATATCCCCGAATAGGGTTAGGAATTTGTACTATCATTTATAATATGGATTATAAGCTAACAGAAAAAGTTAAGGGCTATCTATGCATAGTCCTCCACGCCCATCTGCCTTATATAAGACATCCTGAATACGACTATTTCCTTGAAGAGAACTGGCTTTATGAAGCAATAACCGAAACATATATCCCACTCCTCGATGTATTTGAACGACTCATAAATAATGGTATCGACTTCGGAGTAACCTTATCTATAAGCCCCACCCTTATAGAGATGTTTAATGACAGTCTCCTCAGGGAAAGATACAAAAGGCATATCGAGAGATTGATAGAATTATCAGAAAAAGAGGCTTACAGGACAAAGAGGAACATTAATTTTGAACCAATCATCAGGATGTATAATAAAAGATTCCATAGGATTAGATGTTTATTCGAGGATGTCTATAAGAGAGACCTTACATCTGCCTTTAAGGCACTACAGGATACGGGCAAGGTAGAAATTATAACTTCTGCTGTAACCCATGCCTTCCTTCCTAACCTATCCATGTATCCTCAGGCAATAAGGGCACAGATAAAAATAGCTGTAGAACACTACAAGAAGAATTTTGATAAATACCCGAGTGGCATGTGGCTACCTGAGTGTGGGTATGCCCCTGGTATCGAACAGTACATAAAAGAGGGAGGCATCAGGTTTTTCTTCCTCGATACACACGGAATACTTTACGGCATACCGTTACCACAATATGGGGTATATGCACCAGTATCGTGCCCTTCAGGTGTTGTTGCATTCGGCAGAGATGTTGAAACCTCAAAGCAGGTCTGGTCTTCTATCGAGGGGTATCCAGGGGACTTTGACTACAGGGACTTTTACAGAGATATAGGTTTTGACCTAGACCTCGACCATATAAAACCGTATATCCATCCCGATGGAATAAGGACATATACAGGCCTCAAATATTACAGGATAACAGGAAAGACAGACAATAAAGAACCATATGTCATTGAACATGTAAGGAAGAAGGCTGCAGAACATGCAAGAAATTTTATACTTAGCAGAGAGCTTCAGGTAAATTTTCTGTCAGACACTCTTAAGGTTCGGCATGCTCACATCATGCCAATAATTACTGCAACTTACGACGCTGAGCTTTTTGGTCACTGGTGGTTTGAAGGGCCAGAATGGCTCGATTTTCTTTTAAGGGGAATATATTTTGAGCGTAGAAATTTCAGGACAATAACACCCTCAGAATATTTAAGCTTACAGCCCTCTCTGTCTGAAAGTTTACAGGCCTGTCAGCCATCCATGTCAAGCTGGGGATACAAGGGTTATAATGAGGTCTGGTTGAATGGCTCTAATGACTATATTTATCGCCACCTTCATAAGACAACAGAACGTATGGTATACCTTGCTAACAGATTTTCTACCCCTTCACCCCTTCACCCTTTCCCTCCCTTGCTACTGAGGAGGGCACTTAACCAGGCTGTTAGGGAGCTCCTATTATCACAACATAGCGACTGGGCATTCTTAATGACGACAGGAGCTGCCACAGAATATGCAAGGAAACGTTTTGGAGAACATATAGAGAGGTTTAACAGCCTCTATCAATCAATCATTTCGGAGAGTATTTCGGAAGGATGGCTGACAGAGATGGAAGATAAAGACAAGATATTTCAGGATATTAATTATAGAGTCTACGGGAGTAGTTTATCAAATGAATACGATTTCAGGTATGCCAGAAATTCGTCAACAGCGTAGGATGAGACTGAATTTTTGTTAATGATGAGTGAAAAATCCCTTACCATCTTTCCCTCTTTGAAGGTGAGCAGATGAAGGGTTCCATACTTGCTTTCCTTTCTTGCAGCCCAGCGCGAGATTATCGAGACACCCAATCCATTCTCAACCGCTTCTTTTATTGCCTCTGTACTTCCGAAAACCATGGATATCTTCATCTCCCGCTGTGTAATTCCATGTTTTGCAAGAAACTTTTCTACCGCCTGTCTTGTACCCGAACCAGCTTCTCTCAAGATAAATGGCTCCTTTGTAAGTTCTGATACAGAGACTTCTTTTCTCTTTGCCCATGGATGAAAGGGTGATACAACCACCAGAAGTTCATCGGAGATCAGTTTTTTAACAACCATCTTCTGTCTTGTAACATCGCCTGCTACAAGGCCAAGGTTAATATTGCCTGAATTAAGCAGTTCAACAACTCTATTTGTATTTCCAACAAGAAGATGTATTTTTATCTTGGGATGTGTCTTCCTGAAATCTGTAATAACATTCGGGAGGAGATAGTCACCTATGGTCGAACATGCACCAATAGTTATGCTTCCTTTAACGAGGTCGGTTATTTCTCCTATAACCTTTTCTGCGGACGCATAAAGCGCAAGGATTTCTTTTGCATATTTATACAAAACCTCCCCTGCAGGGGTAAGGGTGACCGTGTTTGATGACCTGTCAAATAATTTTGTCTCGTATCTCTCTTCGAGGGCCTGAATCTGAAGGCTCACAGCAGGCTGAGTGAGATGGATAATCTCAGAGGCCCTTGAGAAACTCCTTGTTTCAGCTACTGTGCAGAAGACTTTCAGTTTATGATCCATCCCTATCTTCTCCCAAAGTTCCCTCTCCCTCGAAGGGAGAGGGTGAGGGTGAAATTATTTGCCAGAGCAAGCGATAAGCCGAGTTCTGTTTATGGAGCACTGTCAGATAGTGCTCCATTTATGTGGTCATTCATCTAAGGTCTGGTGTTGCCGCCAGACTCTTGCGGTCACAACCCGTTCCGTCTCCCCGATCCCGACAAAGTCGGGACGGGGATTTGAAGAGGCCCTTCTCAAGGCGGAACCTATTTGACCTTGCTCAAGGCGGGGTTTTCCAAGCTTGAGACGTCACCATCTCAACTGGTGAGCTCTTACCTCACCTTTTCACCCTTACCCCGCACCTTACAAAGTGGGGGGCGGTTTCCCTTTCTGTGGCACTTTCCTTGGGGTTACCCCAGTCGCTATTAACGACCGCCTTGCCCTGTGGAGCTCGGACTTTCCTCCCCCAACGCTAACGTGTCGGGGGCGACCACCTCACCTGCTCTGACTTATAAT
>JBFMAM010000152.1:0-4936 GCA_040755805.1 Nitrospirota bacterium | reverse complement strand
CATAGAGCATGCAGGTGAAATTTTTAATATCTAACTGGCTAACTATATACTCTTAAAAGATTATGTGTTCTTTTTTTATACCTTAAAAGGAAAGAAAACGTGAATAGAGGTATTTTCAGGTGAAAATAAGGGGTGATATTAAAGAAAGCTCCAAGGGGTTTATAAGAGATTTCATAGAAGGGATACAGTTTATAAAAAGCAAACCCGAGATATACAGGATTATACTTCTAATTGCTGTATTCAGTCTCATGGGCATTCCATATGTAACCTTCCTTCCCGTGTTCGCAGTGGAGGTCTTAAGAGCAGGTCCTGAGGGGCTTGGATTTCTTGTCAGTGCTACAGGGATGGGTGCCTTAACAGCAGCCTTATCTCTTGCGTTAAGGGGCGATATAAAGGAGAAAAACAGGTTTATGTCTATATCAGCTCTCTGCTTTTCGCTCTCGCTTTTTGCTTTTTCAATATCACAGGTCTTCTATCTTTCTATAACTACCCTTATATTTGTCGGATGGGGCATAGTGAGTTTCCTTGCAACTGCAAACAGTTTTATACAGCTTTCTGTACCTGACAGCCTGAGGGGAAGGGCGATGAGTGTGTATGCACTTGTGTTTTTAGGCACTGCCCCTCTGGGCAACTCGCTCATAGGCACCTTAGCTGATTCGGTTGGGACTACCAAAGCGGTTAGTATCTCAGCCATAATCTGCATTATTGCATCAGTTTTCTTTTTTTACCAAAAGAAAGGTGGGAGAAAATCGGGTCAGGAGACCCGATACTAACCCAATGGGTAGTGACAGGTCTCCTGACCTGTCACAAAAGCTATTTCAGAGCATATGCTTGAAAAACAGACAGTGATATATTAGGCTTTTAAAGATGAAAATCCTCGCGATAGAGACATCGACAATGCTTGGAGGCGTAGCTATTATAGACGATTTATCAGGCCTGATTGCTGAAGTGAGGCTTAATGTCAAATCAACACATTCAGAGCGGCTGATGATAGAGGTGGACCATATCCTGAAGCAGGCTGGACTCAGGGTATCCGATGTTGACGTTTTTGCAGTAGCTATCGGCCCTGGCTCTTTCACAGGGTTAAGAATAGGTCTGAGCACTGCGAAAGGCTTTTCCTATGCAACGGGAAAACCCATAGTCTCTGTTCCAACCCTCGAGGCACTCGCATGGAATTTCCCTTACTGCAGATACCCTGTTTGTACTATGTTAGATGCGAGAAAGAAAGAAGTATATTCGGCATTGTTTAAATGGGACAATAAATGTTTTATAAGATTAATAGATGAAGTGTCAATAAAGGTAGATGGACTTTTAGAAAAAATCAATGAAAATAATCCCCCCTTACCCCCCTTTACTAAAGGGGGGCAAGGGGGGGATTACAGTAAAGGGGAGGTGGGATTATCAGATAAAAGGGTTGTCTTCACAGGCGACGGGGCACTACTTTACCGAGATAAAATAATTGAGGTGATGGGTGAAAATGCTATCTTTGCATCCCCTGAGAAGATGGTACCTTCACCGGCAAATGTAGCCTATCTTGGAATAAAGAAGGCTATGAAAGGAGAGTTTTCCGAGCCTGTAAGCCTCATTCCATTTTATATAAGGAAATCAGAGGCCGAGATTAAAAGGGATGCTTGAGATATTCATACGAAAAATGCATACGTCTGATATCCCTGGAGTGTTAAATATTGAGCGTATATCATTTACCACACCCTGGACTGAGACCGCTTTTTTAAAAGAAATCCATAACCTGTATTCTATAATAAAGGTTGCTATTCTTGGAGAGGCCATCATCGGCTATGTATGTGCAAACTACATAATCAATGAGGGCCATATCCTGAACCTTGCAGTTCATCCAAATTTCAGAAGATGCGGTATTGCCACAAAACTTGTGAAAGAGGTTCTGGATGAATTGAAGGAAAAAGGTTGCAGGTCCTTATACCTTGAGGTCAGAGTTTCAAATCTTGGTGCAAGAAAATTCTATGAGTGCCTCGGCTTCAGGGTTGTAGGTGTCAGAAGGGATTATTACATTCTGCCAGATGAAGATGCGGTTATTATGGTGCTTGAGCTATGATTATTTCCACACCCCTTTAATCTCTATCCCACATTTTAAGCATCTTCCATCTCTAATCTTGTTTTCGATAATACTGAAGCCGAAGCGTCTGATTAGAAGTTCTTTGCAATCTGGACAGTATGTGTTCTCTCCACCTTCTCCAGGGACATTCCCTTCATACACATATTTAAGGCCTGCCTCAAAACCAATATCCCTTGCTCTTCTCAAGGTCTTTATGGGTGTCCTCGGTTTATCGGTTAATTTATATGTCGGGTAAAACTGAGTTACATGCCAAGGTATAAATGGGTCCACGGATTTGATGAAATCTGCTATATTCCTCAGGTCTTCTTCGGAGTCATTATGGTCTGGAATTACCAACGTCGTTACCTCAACCCATACACCAAGTTCCTTCATAAGCCTTATCGTCTCTTTTACGGGTTCGAGCTTCGCACCACATATTTTTTTATAATGATCATCGTTTCCCTTGAGGTCTATGTTGTTACCATCGAGATAGAGTGCAATAACCCTTGTTGCCTCAGGGCTTGTGTATCCATTACTCACAAAGACATTCTTTATGCCCCTCACATGTGCAAGCCTTGCGCAGTCATAGGCAAACTCAAAGAATATGGTTGGTTCAGTATAGGTATATGAAATACTTTCGCAACCATTCCTTACTGCTGCCTCTACTATAGCCTCTGGAGTAACATACTGGCCAGGGATGTCGCCTCCGTATTCCTTCGGAAACTGGGATATCTCAAAATTCTGGCAGTGTGTACAGTGGAAATTGCAGCCTACGGTTGCAAGGGAAAAGGAGGTTGAACCAGGCAGGAAGTGAAAAAGGGGCTTCTTCTCAATAGGGTCAATATGCATGGAGATAACCCTGCCGTAAACGAGGCTATATAAAGTGCCATCTCTGTTCTCACGCACAGAACAGATACCCCTTTTCCCATCTTTGATAATGCACCTGTGTGCGCAGAGAGAACACCTGACTTCCTTCTCATCGCGTTTTTCATAAAGCATTGCCTCTTTCATAATTTGAATTATAGCAGTTATAGCGGTTTTTTTTTCAGCACTTTTGACCTAAGCAGTCTTTCTGCATCAGTCATATTTCTTCTGAGTTCTTGTGAGTATTTTTTTCAGGTTAGTAATCCCCCTTCCCCCCCTTTAGAAAAGGGGATAATTCCTGAAGAACCAAAAAATCAATGTTAGAGTGAGGACAAAATATGGTATATTGCAGCATAAGGAAAAATAGGATATGGGTAAAGAAGAGAGTCTTAAAACAAAGCTTTTTCAATCAATGATAAGCTATGTTAGAGAAAACTATAAAGACACAATAGATAAGGCATATGAATATCTCTGGGAAGATAGCTATCCAGAGGATGTCCTTCGTGGCACTGCTCTTGATATTGCGTTTGTAAATTTTGAGGACTGGCTTATTTTTGATTTTAAAGTCAATGATGATAAAGAGACATTTATTGACCTATATACCAAAAACAACAAAGAATTAAAAGATGACGAAATGACCCTGCTCAGTAAAATAAAAGAGGCTGTACTGAGTCTTTATGAAGTTATATCTATTTCTACCGGCGATGAGATTCTACTTAATGATTTGCTTATGGGTGGAGAATTTACTTTGAGCAATGAGACCTTAGCAAGAGGTTTGAAAAAGGGTGATATATTCGCAACGAGACTTTTAACCCTCGACGGTAAAACCGTTATGAGCAACTGTGTTTATCCATTTAGCACAGGGCAGAAAAAGATGATTCTCACATATATAGACAAAGAGTTTAATCGTTACAAGAAAAATGAGAACCCCAAAGGTACAACGAAGAGTTTTTTAAAAGATTATGGTGATCTCTTTAACATTATATGGATGGATTATATTCTTCATCCACCTCAGAAAAAGCAGTATGGTATGACCTGATTTATTTATGCTTTTCGATCTCTTCAAGTATTTCTGCGATTTTGTCGGTGATCAGCCTTATCGCCTTTCTGCCTTTTTCTGCTGAAGCCTTTTGTGGATTCCCCCATACCCCGCCAGGCCAGTATTTTATTTTATCTTTTACAGAAAATGGTTTAGGGATTTTAGGATATTCTTCGGCTGCCCTACCTTTAACAAGTTCAGGTGATAAGTAAAGCATCATGGATGTCTCCAGTTCACCTGCATAAGAATCATCGGGTGTTTCTGCTACTTCTGACAGCTCTTTCCATAAAAGGTCGTAGGGTGAAAAAACAGCTATCTTTATGTCCTTCAGCCTCTCTATCAGTACTTCGGCAGTCTCTTTTAATGCTGACATATGGAGGCTTCCACCATGCCCTGAAATAAGTAAGAAGTTTCTTAATCCCTTTTTGTAGGCTTCTACTACAAGGTCAAATGAAAGTCGTCTGAGTGTCTCAGGGGTAATGCTAATGGTTCCGGGATGACCTTTTGTAGTAGTACATACACCGTAATAGACAATAGGGGCAAGAAAAAACTTCTTTCTCTTTGCCACTAACCTGAGTACCTTCTGAATGATAAGAGAATCGGTATTCAGAGGAAGATGGCTTCCGTGCTCCTCTACGGTGCCAAATGGAAAAACAATAGTCTTTGTTTGCCTTAGATATTTCTTAAACTCATTCATCGTTATATTTTCTAATATAATCATGGCTCTCCTTTGTTCATCTTTTTTAAAATTATAACAACCTCTTACCTTATTATGTATAATAAAAATTATGAAACTTAAGCCAGTTGCATTGGGTTTCACATAGCTATGTATACTCAAGCCTTTAGTTTATACACATTATATGATACAATTTAGGTGTAAGGAGGTGATGGCATTGCTTATAAGATCCAATATAGTTTTAGATCAAGAAATTGTAGAGGAAGCAAAAAAGTTAACCTCTTTA
>JBFMAM010000151.1:0-4947 GCA_040755805.1 Nitrospirota bacterium | reverse complement strand
CCGCCTCTGGCGAGGGAGAGTGCTATAGCCTTTCCAATCCCTTTTGTCCCACCTGTCACAAGGGCTATTTTTCTATCAAATCTATACATCAAACAGATCCTCAATATTGCAAAAATTCTTCCCATTTGAGAAGGCTGATGTGCTGAAAAAGGCCTGCCAGTCCGCCTGAGGCGGGCCAGCGACTCCTTATAGCCATCCGTGCTTACAAGTCACGGAATTTCTTTAATAGCTGGTTGCCTTGGTGATTGAGTTCAAAGCCCTTTTTAAGAACCGTAGGTCTTCTGTCACCCTCTATAAACTTCGAAAAAGTATCTGTTGCCATTGCCTTAAGCCTTATTGCTCTCAAAAGAAGCCCCATCTTCTCCTTTTTACCTGCTGGGAGATCTATGGATTTAATTATCATAAGCATCACGGTATATCGATAATGAAGTCTTTTTACATCATCAGGTGCAAAATCGTCTTGTTTTTTATCACGGAGAGAATCCGCTATGTAATTTGTCTTTCTGAAAAGGGTTTTTGCCTCATCCAATAATTTCGGGACTTTCGTTTTATATTTTTGTTCATCCATTTTAACCGGCGCCTCGGCATGAGGGTCTGACAACATTACCTCGACCTCGAGAGTGACTCTGTATACATTATCCTCCTTTGTCTCGTTTAGTATCTTATATGTGCGTACAAAACCCTTTGTCTTTGAGATGACCTCATCTCTCATCTCGGCATAGTCTCTAACCTCTGTCTCTCCTTTAACCATGATACCCTTTGCCTGCTCAACAGCAACCCTTAGTGCGTCATTTATAGCTATCTTTCTCGCAGCCGTAACATCATCCTTTAGTGTTCCTATACCGTTCACCTGGACAGATATGCTCTCCTCCTCTGTGTCCTCTTTTAATTCTGGTTGTGCTTTAGTCTTAGCATAGGGATAAAAAGAAAAAATAAAAATAAATAAGACCATTGACAAGGAAATAAATTTCATTATTAAATCACCCTCCTTTTGGATAGCCTTAAACAATTTTGAACATCTTGAACTGTCAAACAAGCCATAAAAGCAAGGCTAAAGCCTTGCCCTACGAAAAATTTAATGCAAGTGGTATTCACTCCACTATCCCTTTAACCTTAAACACGAAATCATAATTTAATAAGTCTTCCCATTTATAACCCTTTAATGTTGAACGGGTATCATCGCTGTCACCATATGGATTTCCTGGGATATAAAACCAGTTCACTATTGCCTCTCCTGAATGCCTTAGAATTATCCAGTATTTTCCACCTTTAAGAACAGGTAATGGTTCTTTCTCCTTTGCAAAGGCAAAATCAATCCAGTAATAGCCAGGACGAGACCTTATATCACTCAGGGAGACAGGAAGTGACCTTTCACCTGAAAAACCTGGTTTTCCATCTTCATCCTTTACTATATCAACATATAGCGTACCATCACCTCCAAATTTTCGCATAGCGAGTGAGATGCCCTGTAGATTAATAGCCCCTTCTACTGTAAATGTCTGTGCATACACATACCTTGATGTCACATACTCAGCGGTCTCTTTATCCAGTATCTTTACGCCTTTGTCTCCAACAATTTGATAAATATTTACGAGATTGGGGAACTCCATGTTGCCGAATTCTATTATCCCCTTGACAGGTTTAGGTTTCTCCTCAACAGGCGGTTTTGGTAGTGCAACAGGAGATGGAGTAACAGTTGGGGGTATAACAGGAGGTTTAGGTTTTTCCTCAATTGGAGGCACCTCTACTTTAACCTCGGCCTTGGCAATAAGGTTGTTACTAAGGAGATAGGACCTGGGATCTTTATCAGAATATTTTGGTTCTAAAGAGATGGTATCATCTAAAAATTTTGCGTTAATACTCTCGTTATACCGCGGCAAATATGGAGAAGCCCTCCATGAATCGTTTATATCATGAGAGTCAAGGCCATGGGTTTGTTTAATATGCCTTGAGGATGTGAACTGTTTTGATTGTTGAGGGTCATAGGAAAGCCAGCCAAGGTCAGGGAAATAGATTTCCATCCATGCATGTCCGCCCTGTCCCATGTTCTGGACGAGAAAGTTGTTGTTCCCCACTGGGATCTTCCATGACTCCTTCAAGCTTATACCACCGACAATCCTTGCCGGTATCCCTGCTACCCTCAAAAGTGCCATGGACAGATGGGCAAAGTTCTGACAGTTGCCTGATTTTGTTTTTAGGGTATAAAGGGCATCATACTGGGGTGGATTATAGGTATATTTTACATTGTCTATAACATAGTTAATAATGGCAGTAACTGCCTTGTATTCAGTGGATGCACCGCTTGTTAATTCCTTTGACAGGGATACTATTTCGGGGCTATTACTCTGGACCATCTTTGTAGGATTAAGATAAATCGCCACCTCTTGTGGAATTTCCTTTAGAGGGAAAGGTGTCTTGCTTTCCATTGCAGACAGTTCAGATTTTATATGTATGTTGAAGGCTATACTTACTCGTGAGTCTTTATTTAAATTATTCCATGTAACTATTTTATAATGGTTACCAAAGGTATCAGTTTCGTCTTCCACCTTTATTGGCTGAGGGTCAAAATTAATATCGAGCCTCTGTAGATTCTGCAAAACCGTCTTATTGGAAAAGGCAGAAGGAAGGGCAAACCTAAAAGTGAGCTTTGATAGTTCTCTGTGAACACTGAAGCCTATCTGCTGAGTTACACTGATTTTAGTCTCAAGCTTGCCTTCAAGAATTACGGTCTTTGCATGGACAGGATTCAACAGGAATGTAAAGGATAAAAGCAGGGTAAATGAAAAAACATACACAAAAAAGAATTTTAACAAGGATTTCACCTGAAAATACTCCTCAAGCGTCATTCCGTGCTTTGCCTGCCCTCGAAGTCTTTAATCGAGGGACACGGAATCCATGGTTCGACAGGCTCACCATAACACCCTGAGCTTGTCGAAGGGCTGGATTCCTGCTTTCGCAGGAATGACAGTATAGGCCGCCTTATCAACATGAAGGTTTCATAACGAAAAAAAATTGTCATTGCGAGCGTAGCAAAGCAATCTCTAAGTGAATGAGATTGCTTTGTCGCTTCGCTCCTCGCAATGACACATTGTAAACCCTGTGAAGTTTGGGCTATCTCAGCACAAATGCTACCTTTGCATTGGCAAGGAATCCTGTCTTCTGGTTGGCAGAGAATATCTTTACAGCATCATCATCAGATACTTGAAGGTCAGATGGACTTACTGTTGCGGTAGCCTTCACCATTAAAGGATTTTTTGCTCCCCTCTGCTCGAGGGCAGCCTTTGCCTTATCTGAACTATTAGTGTATTCTCCGCAACCCTGTTCCACAAGGACTTTCTGGCTTATCTTTGAGGGGTCATAGAGTACTTCACCTTTTGGAGTGAATATCCTGTTTATCAAAGCAGGCCTGAAATTCTGTTCAGTAGCATCTATAATAAGTCCATCAAATTTTTCTTCGAGCGGAACAGGTTTATGCTTATATTGAGGTTGAGGTATAGGCTCTACCATTTCTTTTTTTATATCAGGTTTTAATATCTTCGAATAGAGGGCTTCTGCAAAACTTCCAGGACCCGTCATGCCTACCTTCATTAATACGAGGGCTGTCTCATCTTCTTTGTTATATTCCTTATGAACTACCTGTGCACCTTTCACAAAACCTGCCACTGCTGTCCTGACAATATCATATTGAAGTGCGGCATCTTTTACAAGAGAATCTCCAACAACTGCTACACCATCCAGAAACTCGGCCAATTTCCTGTAAGCTAATACCTCAGCAGCCCTTTCTGCGGTCAATCTCTTTTGCCCGGGGCCAACAGCATCAGGTTTTGGAAGACCTTCAGCAGAAACAAGGATATAGCCATTTATAAAGGCATCTGCAGGGGATTGGGTAAGAGAAAGTTTCTGCTGATTAAGCCATTCGTTTGCCTTTTGAAATCTTTCATCAATGGCTGATGTCGAAGGTTGAGTCGGCATCGTGCCAGGCTGTTGACCCGGCGTTGTGGGTGGTTGCTGTGCAAAGACATAGCCAAATAATCCCAGTATTAAAAATAATGTTAAAACTACTTTCTTTTTCATACCATCCTCCTCCTTCGTAAATATAATTTAAGCCTTCAGCGATTAGCCGTCAGCTTTCAGCTATCCATTGCTGACTGCTGATTGCTGACAGCTGAATGCTTATTAGTAAATATTCATCCTCTGCTTTAGTACCCTTATAGCAAGAAGTGCCTCTGCGCCGTCAACAGGTGCGTCTATCCTGAATTCACCCGAGAGCTCTCCCTCCATAATTCCTCTCGATGTCATATTCATAACCGCATTATAGAAAGGTGATGTTGGTCTTACATCCGGAAAAGGCGACTTTTCATGCCCGAAGTATGCAGTAGCTATCTTTTCATCTCCGGTGAGCTTAATCAAAACATCTTCAAGAATGAATGCCATCTCACCTCTTTTTACAACATCCGTAGGCTTGAAAAGATATGCCTTTGTAGTCTCGTCGTATTTCGGTTCAAGTCCTCTAACTTTCCACTTCATAACGATGAGAACCTCTTCTTTAAATTGATGGTTGAGTATATCTGCCGGTGTGAACTCTGCCTTCATCTTTTCAACTTGGGATTCAACCGGAATACGTCCTGCAAAGAGCTTATCAATCTTTAATTCATCAATCAATAATGCTGCTAAATCACCGCGAGTAATTGCATCCTTTACAGCAATCTTTTTACCGACATCGCCAACTGTTATTCCTGCCATTGCACGGACAATCTTGTCTGTTTTCTTCCATGCCTTGTCAGCCTTCTCATGCCATTTTCCCTCTCTCTTTGCATTAAGAACATCTGCAAATTTATCCCTCGCCTTCTGGAATTCCAGGGCCTCAAGATATGCAAGACCCATAAAATAGTTGATTGCCTCTTTTCCCTGATAATATATTAGCCTCCTCTTATCAACCTTAAGCTT
>JBFMAM010000150.1:0-4965 GCA_040755805.1 Nitrospirota bacterium | reverse complement strand
AATAGCCGGCAGTGCCTCAGGCACAGCGGCTACAGCGAGGGCTACCCCGAACATCACCACTGAAATGACAAATTCGAACTCTATCCTTCCTTTGAATGATTCCCTCAGGATACTTATTCCTATCACGAAAAGGCATATACCGAGAGCTGTTATGCCTAGCCACTTCCCCATCTCCTCAGTCCTTTTTTCGAGCGGGGTCTTTTCTGACTTGATAGTTGCAACTTCTTTTGCGATCCTGCCGAATTCTGTATTCATACTCGTTTCTGTGATAACAGCCTTTGACCTTCCATAAGTGACAGTACTTCCTGCATAAACCATATTTTTCCTGTCGGGGACAGGGGTCTTTTGTGGCAAAACCATAAGGTCTTTTTCAACTGTCACAGACTCACCTGTAAGAGGCGACTCATCACATCTGAGGGAGGCTACCTCTATCAGCCTTGCATCAGCCGGTACCCTGTCACCGGCTTCAAGGAGCATTATATCACCGGGAACAATCTCCTTTGAGTTTACCTCCTGCTCTTCTCCTTCTCTTATTACAGTTATAGTCTCTGCAAGCATCTTTTTAAGGGCCTCGAGTGCCTTTTCGGCCCGATATTCCTGAACAAAACCCAAAACCGCCGAGAAAAACACTATCACACCAATTATTAAAGCATCCACGGTTTCTCCAATGGCCAATGAAAGGGCAGTGGCTATGAGAAGGATAATTATAAGGATGTTCTTAAACTGGTTTATAAATATCTTGATAGGTGATACCCCGTTCTCCTTCCGAAGCTCATTATAGCCGTATTTTTCAAGGCGATTTCTGACATCATCTCTATTAAGACCGAGTTGAAGGTCTGTAGAAAGCTCCCTTAAAACGGAATCCACTTGCATAAAATGCCAGTCAGCCATGAGAAAATACCCTTTCTGACAGGCGAGACGCCTGTCTTACTGATATTGAAGTTATTACCAACGGTAGTAGGACAGCCCCGAAAGCTTTCGGGGCTGTCCTATGTTCAACAGTATTTTATCATAATCCGAACACCTGAGCCTCTTAATAATAAGTTCATAAGTAAACCACCACACCTTTACAGGTGTGGCTTTTCCTATTACTGGCTTCGCCAGCAAATCATCCCATTCATCCCCGTCTTTACAGACAGGGCTTTCTGGTGTGGTGGTAGAATGACATCATTACAGCGATTTCTGTCATTGCGGCTTGTCGTTCGACTGAGCTCACGCCGAAGTCCGCAATCCTTCTTAAACAACTCCCTCTACCCCTTTACTAAGGGGGATTCAGAAAGATTCCCGACAAGCGAGAATAACATATAATGTAGCCTTACTTATGAACTCACTATTAATTCATAAATTATGGATGTAACTTTATATTTTGCTCTCTTGCGATTTAAAAGGGGTGTCGCTATAATTCAGTTATGTATAAGAAAATCCTTGCTGCAGTGAATGAGTTTACAAATTCAGAGATAGCAGCAAGATATGCAATAGCCCTTGCGAAATCCTGCCAGGCAAGGCTTTCCTTAGTTTTTATTGCAGAAGAGGGAATTAACAAGGATATATTCAAGCATGCAGAGTCTGCCCTTGAGAGACTTTTCATTGAGGCTGAAGAAGATGGCATCGATGTAGAGAGCATCACTGAAAAGGGCAATCCCCTTCAAAAAATACACGACATAGTAAGGAAGGACAGTATAGATATTGTATTTGTGGCAACAAGGAGAGAAGATGTAACAAAACGATTCTTTGTGAAGACCCATGCAAGAGAGTTTATGATAAAACTGCCATGTTCTGTGACAATGGTAAGGGTGGTTCGTATGGGGAAGGTGCATCCTAAAAATATACTTGTCCCTTTGAGAGGTTATATGACAAACCTTGAAGAAAGGGCATATTTTGTAGCAAAACTTGCTCAGGGCTTTGATTCCGCTGTAACCCTTTTCCATTCCTCAATGCCTATTACGAGTTTCTTCCATGGAGAGATACACTTAAAACCTGCCCAGAGGGAGAAACATATTCCAAAGGATGTTGAGGAATTCAAGGAATATTTGGATAGATATGAAATAACCCATGAAAAAAGGACAGGGTATGGTGCCATTTCAAGGGCGATAACCATAGAAGCTGCTCATAAAAGAAATGACCTCATAGTTATGGGGGCAAGTGAGAGAAGCCTTTTAAGAAGCATCATTAGTGGTAATCCCGTGGAGGATGTCCTCAGGGAAACTCCCTGCAATCTTATAATACTAAGACCGAGTGTGTTGTCCCATAGATAACTTTACACCAAATGTCATTCCTGCGAAAGCAGGAACCCATGGTTCGACAGGCTCACCATGCATCCTGAGCTTGTCGAAGGACTGGATTCCGCATCCCCCGATTAAAGACTTCGAGGGCAGGCAAGTGCGGAATGACAGACTTATTTCTTAATCATTCCGGATTTTGATAATACTCATTTCTACTACTGAGTTATGAAAATACATAATTTGACAAAGGAAGAAGTTCTAAAAAGCCTTGTCACTTCCGAAAAAGGGCTCTCCGAAGAAGACGCTAAAAGGCGATTACACGAATACGGTTTAAATGAGATAAAGGAGGTCAGGAAAAAGCCCCTCTATCTGAGATTAATTTCTCAGTTTATCCATTTTTTAGCTATCCTTCTCTGGCTTTCTGGGGTGCGGGGTAAAATCATCTCGTGAGTTTTTCGGCAATCTCTTTAGCATTCCAGGCAATACGCTTTATTGAATCAAGCATAACGATATAGAGGCCAGATGACTTCGGAAGACATATACCCTCAATCAACCTTTCTTCGTGGAGTGTGGCATACTGATTGGCTGACCTTTCAATCTCGAGTTCTGATTCCGTTATATAGTTTGCAAGGAATCTATTTCTTGCGAGGATAAGGTCACCGGTAGCATTTAATATTTCGCCTGTTCTCTGAAAAAGGAAATTTAATTCTGAGACAGCCTTGTCGCTGAAAAGTAAATTGTCTTTTATCTTTGTTCTTATAGAACGGGCTATGTGTTCAAAATTACCGGCTATCCTTTCTATATGAGAGGGTATAGGGGAATATAGACGGGCAGTATTATCTGACTGCGAGGCTTCAATCAACTCATCTGTTAGCTCTTTTTCGGTCTCTCTTGCCTTTTTAATTATGATCTCAGCCGCATTAACAAAGGCGTCCCTATTAAATATAAATGCATTAAAAAGGAGTGACGGGCACTCCTCAAGATCATGACTCAAATCGTGAATCCCGGATATGAGCTCTTTTGTCTCAACTCTCTTCATAAAGACCTCCTATAAATGGGTTATTTAAAAAGCAATGGATTATACCACAAACGTGATTTGATTCAACCTAAAATTAAAAAGGCTATCTGACAACTACCCTGATGACCTTCAACCTCTTTCTATGAACGCATCCCTCAGAAGTTTGCTCTGTCTCTCAAATGCCTGTCTTGGATTCCTCGGGTCTTTCATAAGCGAAATCTCCTGTGTGATAAGCCTTGAGAGATTTAATACATGGGTATCAACCTTTGTTGATTCTCTCTTATAGAGTGGATGATCACGGTTTATATAAATAGTTGTTTCTTCTGAAAAGACCTCAGGGCCATCCTCGCCAAAGCTGTCAACAACACATGAGACACCTGTTTCACCGAATTTTATCCTTTTTATGATAGCATTAGGCGTAAGCCTTTTTACCTTTGGCTTCCCCTTTCTTTTCTTCTCAGGTGCCTCAGGTTTTTTTTCTACCTTTACCTCTTCCTCTTTAATCCCTTCCTTTTTCTTAAAGACCTCGGCAGCGCTGCCTATTCCCTTTGTCTCATCGCCAATAGGAAGTGCACCGAATGGTGATAGATCTGGATTTGCTGCTAAGGCCTTGTATATCCGCTGAAGGGCCTCCTTAAGGGCACGGCTGACTCTCTTGCCTTCCTTCTTCATGGTCAATTTCTGAAGAGATACCTTAACATTTTCCATTATCTTTCCCATAATCCCGAGAAACTCCTGATATTCATTGGAATCCTTTATAAGCCCTGTTCTGTCGCTCGTTATGGGAAGGAAGTCAGCATTAACCTCGCCTCTGACCCTTGCCATTGCCTTACCCCATGTTTCCATGCCAAAGAGTTCACGTCTTATAGTTACCTGTTTAACCTTTACCTCAATGCCAGGGTCTGTGGCTACAGAGGCAGTCTCAGGAAGGATTACTATCTCACCTGTTACAGGGCCGAAGGCGGTTCCATCAAGAAATGGTATTCTATGGCCTGTCAGGCTTCGAGGGGTTACAGTATGGTTATTTATTCTTACCCTGAAGTGAGGAGCCTTAATAGGTGTGCCCTCTATTATCTTTGCCTCTATATCCTTTGGCTCAAACCTCCTGTCTAATCCCGTTAATATGACGGTTGTACCATTTTGTTTTCTGAAATCTGTAGAAAGTATCTCAAGAGGCAGTTGCCATACATCTCCTGCGCTTTCCCATTGCTCCTTATCAAAAGTGACCCTCGCAACAAAGTCATCTTTTTTTGTAATGACCTCGAACCGTTTGCAAGCTGAAAGGCTTGCAAACTTGCCAATGCCGAATTGGCCGATCCTATCCCTGCCGTATATCGGAGACTTTGGCGCATAGAGTTTTTGTTGGGAGCCTATATTAAAATACTGTTTGAGTCCTTCTATATCCATGCCTGTTCCATTGTCCCTTATCTCGATTCTATCTTCTGTGACAATGACCTCAACCAGAGTCGCATCAGCATCATAGGCATTATTAACAAGTTCTCTCACAAATTCGATGCTTTCGGCATATAGCCTCTCGCCAATAGTGATTATATGACTTTTATCAATGGTTACAGGTATAAATTCATGGGATGACTGCATTAAATTATAATCTCACCTCGCTTATTTTTTACATTTATATAATATATCAGACTTGTCCAAAATAAGAAAATTGATCCCAAATCCCGATATAGAGTCTGCGTGGCATTGACCTGCATGTCATTGCGA
>JBFMAM010000149.1:0-5020 GCA_040755805.1 Nitrospirota bacterium | reverse complement strand
ATGTGCCTTTAAACCAGATCGAATTGAACATAAAGATCCAGAAGGAGATATGCAAAGGTGCGCCATTCTATGTGCTTGGCCCTCTTGTAACTGACATCGCAATGGGTTATGACCATATTGCAGCAGCTATAGGTGGTGCCATTGCAGGAGCAGCAGGCGCTGATTTTTTATGTTATGCAACCCCGGCAGAACATATCAAGCTCCCGAATATTGAAGATGTAAAAGAAGGACTTATCGCGTCAAGGATAGCAGCCCATGCAGCAGACATCGCAAAGGGTATCCCTCGCTCAATAGAGCTTGACAGAAAGATGGCAAGATGCAGGAAAAACCTCGACTGGAACGGACAGATTGCATTAAGCCTCGATCCTGATAAGGTGCGTAAATGGCGGGCAGAGGTTCCTCTTGCAGAGAGCGAAGTCTGCTCAATGTGTGGGGAGTTCTGTGCAATAAGGACAGTGGAGAGGGCACTGAGGAAAAAGAGGTGAAGATAGCCCTTACAATAGCTGGTTCTGACCCTACAGGGGGAGCGGGACTACAGGCAGACTTAAAGGTCTTCAGGGCTTTCGGGGTACACGGGCTTTCAGTGGTATCCGCCATCACTGCACAGAATACAGGATGCGTTGATTCTATCCTTCCTGTTGACAGAGATTTCCTCGAAAAACAGCTCCATATCCTTCTTTCTGATATTAAACCTGACGCAATAAAAACAGGGATGCTTTATAGCAGATGGGCTGTTGAACTCGTTGCTGAGGTATTAAGGAAATATTCATTGAGTAACCTTGTTATTGACCCTGTAACGGTCTCTTCATCTGGCACGAGTCTTGTCGACAATGGGACCTTAGATGCATTAAGAGAGAGACTCTTCCCCTTTTCAAAGGTAATCACCCCGAATATATATGAAGCATCTATTCTGACAGGAATCATGATTGAAGATAAAAAAGATATGGAAAATGCTGCAAAGGCCTTGAAAGATACAGGGCCTGAAGTCGTAGTCATTACTGGTGGGCACCTCGAGGAAGTAGCCTTAGATATCTATTACGATGGAGATTTTCATACTATAGAGGGTGCAAAGATAGAGGGTGAATATCACGGTACAGGATGTGCATTTTCTGCTGCCGTCACCGCACTTCTTACCCTTGACTATGTTCCTCTCGAATCTGTCAGAAGGGCAAAGGAATTTATAAATAATGCAATAAGAGGATCCTATCACCCTGGAAAAGGGATGGGGCTACTCAATTTATAATATTTACCCCGCACCCCAGAAAGCCCCACCCTTGCACTCCTCGCACCCCGTTTTTATACCCTTCCTGATTCTACGGCATTTTTCCTAACTCCCCATATCTTATCCTCAGCTAACTTCATTACGGTTTCTATTTTAGCACTTGGATTTTTACCCAGATTAGTTCTAACCAGCGTATCTTTATCATCAGATAATTCATGTAGGGTGTCTTCCGGAGTATTAGGATTTACTGCTACATTATTCCTGACTATCCATTCATTATCCTTTGCTAACTTCTTTAGAGTTTCTCGAGGGGTATTACGATTCTTCGCCACAGCACTCCTGATCATCCAATCTTGATCATTAGAGAATTCATTTAGAGTTTCTGGTGGGGTATTAGGATCGTTAGCTATATCCCACTTGGAGCTTCTCTTTTCCATAATTCGCACCTCCTTATCTTCCTAAAAAATCTCCTGTGGATTACCAGTTGTAATCTACAATCTTTAGTAAAACTTGTCAACCTACCTAACCCTCCCATTTATACTGTTCCTCCACATGGCTATGAAGCCTGAAAGGTGTGATACATTTTTTAATGGATGTACCGATAACATTAATCTTTTTTATATCTGCCTCACCGAGTCCTCTTTTTGCACAATAGTAGAGGTATCCTACTTTCAAGAAGTCAATGCCCATAACCTCACAGGCCACCCTGTCTGCAGCAAGGGAGTCTGTACTGGCGATAGCAATACCGACATGGATAGGGTCACCAAAGGTCGGCCCATTCCCTTCCATACCTACAAGGCCATCAATGACAGAGAGGTCTGGCCATACATGTTGTGCAAGCTCCACTATATTCAGATTTGTCTGCCTTAATCCTTGATGAACCTTTCCTTTGTCAAAAAGGAGTACACTTCCCATTGCCATATTCTTTATTGATAGTGTAACAACGACTGTGTCATGGGTTTTGAGCTTGGCTATAGAGATGAGGTAATTATCTTTATCAAGGAGTACACTGGAAACCCTTACATTAATATGTCTCCCTTTTGAATCTTTTATAGGGATGAGTTTATAAGGTCCTCGATTGAGGTCTATTAGTTCAATATCGTATTCATCGAGGAGACTATAGTAACCGAAATTTTTAAAGGCATCCAGTGTATCACCACAGGCTGCCTCAGCGATAATGATTTTTCCTTTATAAAAGTCCCTGAAGAAATCCAGTATACCCCTTATTTGATCCACATGGCTTGCAGCAAGCTGGATCGATGTTGATACAAAGTTTGGCTTGATTATTATTTGCCTTTCACCAATACCTTTTTTGACATCATCTGCAATAAGCTTGATGGAAATTCTAATATTATCCCTTCTGTTTTCACCTTTTATGATAGAAACCCTCAAGGCTCTCGGCAAAGGCATCGGAGATATAACGGTCAATATCTTTCCAAGAGAGGGGACTTAATCCCCTCTCACTTTTAAAAGAGAATCAAGACAGTTTTTCAATAAGCTTTTTTATTGTATCTTCTTCTTCTTCATGAAGAGGTGCGAGGTTTACTCAATTAAAACCTTTTTCTCTTTCTTCTTAGCCTCTTCAGTCTTTGGTATCCTTATCTCAAGAACTCCGTCTTTGAATTTTGCCGCTGCCTTTTCAGTCTGTACCTCAGTAGGCAGGCGAAAAGAGCGGGTAAAAGAGCCGTATGAACGCTCCAGCTTGTAATAATCCTTCTTTTCTACCTTTTCCTCCTTCTTCTTCTCTCCAGAAATAGTTATGATATCATCCGTCACTTTTACATCTATATCCTCTTTACTCATCCCGGGTAACTCTGCCTTTACCACCACATCATCGCCTTCCATAAAGACATCCACAGATGGAGTTACTTCTTCAATTTCTGGCATCCTTAACCTTGGCAACCATGCTGGACTTATTAAAGAAAAGGGTCTTCTGAAAAAATCCTCAAACCATCTCTCCATCTCTGCAAAGGGTGAAAGGGCTTTTGTTGGTTCAACCTTTACTAACTCCTTTGACTTTTTCTTTGCCATAACCCACCTCCTGAAGATGTAATTTTAACCCTGAATCCAGTTCAGGGCAGAATGACAGTTTACCACCACACCAGAAAGCCCTGTCTGTAAAGACGGGGATGAATGGGATGATTTGCTGGCGAAGCCAGTAATAGGAAAAGCCACACCTGTAAAGGTGTGGTGGTTTACAGTCATTTTCGATCAACCCTTGCGTAATTTGAGTTTAAATATATAATAAAAAAATTATCAGAAGAAGTCCATTGCTATATACCTTCTGCTATAATAAAGAGCAAATTATATAAGGTCAGGATTCGAAGAGAATATGCCAAAGATAAAGACCTTTTATCAGTGCCAGACATGCGGTTACACAAGCCCGAAGTGGCTCGGCAGGTGCCCGGACTGTGGAACATGGAATAGCCTCGTTGAAGAAAGGAAAGAGGCAGTCACCCACCGCTCTTCGCTTCTCACTCATTTCGGTAAATCCGAGCCCAAACCCCTGAGTTCGATCACAGGTGGATTTGAACTGAGGACATCAACAGGAATGAAAGAACTCGACAGGGTTCTCGGAGGTGGCGTTGTTAAGGGCTCTGTAATACTCGTTGGAGGCGACCCCGGCATAGGCAAATCCACACTGCTCTTACAAACTCTCTCAGGCCTTTCAAGAAAATACGGCAGAGTACTCTACGTCTCAGGCGAAGAGTCTCCTGAACAGATAAAACTCAGGGCAGAAAGGCTCTCAATAAGTTCTGATGAGATAATCTTACTTTCCGAGACCTCTCTCGAAGGCATTGTTGATACGGCATCAAAACTTTCTCCAAAGGCGATGGTTGTAGATTCCATCCAGACCGTCTACACAGAGGAGCTCGTATCTGCACCTGGTTCTGTTAGCCAGGTGAGGGACTGCGCTGCAAAACTGATGCTCTTTGCAAAGAGGTCGGATATCCCTGTATTTCTTGTCGGCCATGTAACCAAGGAAGGGGCAATCGCTGGTCCACGTGTACTTGAACATATCGTAGATACAGTCCTCTATTTTGAAGGTGACAGGGGACATTCTTACCGCATCCTTAGGACTGTAAAAAACCGCTTCGGCTCAACAAATGAGATAGGAGTCTTTGAGATGTCTGACTCAGGACTTATAGAGGTAGAAAACCCGTCTGAACTCTTTCTTCTTGAAAGGCCACTAAATGTTTCAGGCTCAACAGTTGTTGCAAGCCTTGAAGGTACCAGGCCCCTGATGGTCGAGATACAGTCACTTGTCTCTCAAACTAACTTCGGGATGCCTCGAAGAACAACCATAGGCGTTGATTTTAACAGGGTAAACCTGCTTGTAGCAGTGCTCGAAAAAAGGGCAGGCCTTCATCTCGGAGGAATGGATATATTTGTAAATGTTGTTGGAGGCCTCAGGATAATTGAACCTGCTGTTGACCTCGGTATCATTGCAACAATAGCCTCGTCACTAAGGGATGCACCAGTAGACCCAAAGACCTTTGTATTTGGTGAGGCCGGCCTATCAGGTGAGATAAGAGCAGTTACACAGGCAGAAGCGCGGATAAAGGAGGCGTCAAAGATAGGGTTTAAGCGGGCAATAATACCTTTGTGGAACTCTGAAAAGATAAAAAATAATTTGGGGTTAGAGATAATAGGCGTAAAGGATGTTAAAGGCAGTCTCGAAGCTATTCTCACTTAGCATCTTCAATCACCCTTGTTGTCTAAACCGAGGTCAACCGCTACAGTCTTTATTGTCAAATCATCTATAGTATCTTTCTTAAACAGATAACCTTCAAGGAG
>JBFMAM010000148.1:0-5021 GCA_040755805.1 Nitrospirota bacterium | reverse complement strand
AAGAAAATATGCCCTTTTTGATAATGACGCAGATGTCCCGAGTTACGAAAGATATGTTGGCGAAAATTATGCTATTTATAAGATTGCAGATAGATATGCTATATGGTTTTCAGATGAGGTATTAAGATCAACAGGCTTTCCTGTGATACATAGGAATTATCCTCTGCAATCACCTTTGCTTCATAATGTTCCTGTATTTCAGGTCATCCACGCCTGGCTTATTGCCACAGAACAGGATAAGTCGAGTCTTGCTACATTCCTTGTTCCACCGTTTTGGCCAGAGAGCATGCCACAAGAAGGGTATCCCGTACTCTTTAGTGGACATTACGATATTAATAGCAACTCTTTCGTCGAGAATGGCCCTATAATTATTCAGGTAGTAGGCGAAGTTTTAAATAGTGGCAAAGGTTCAGCACTTGGAATTCTATGGAATGGCGGAGGAGCGTCAGGACCAGGAACAATGCAGAGATCGGCATACGACAATGCAGCGATTTTATTTGAGATGGCTAGAGATAGCCTTAAAATAAATCCTAACGCTATTATTACCTTTGGTGGCTCGAGAGGAGGGTTTACTGCACTTGCAATGGCGGCAAATCCATATCATAACAATTACAGAGCCGTTTATGCTCTGGCATATGGACCCCCAGTAAAAGGAGGCGAGCATCTACAAAGATTTCAGAATACTTGTTACCCACGTCTTATGCACTGTAATGACGTGACTACGGGATATTCTTATTCATGGCGTCTTGGCTGGAAAGACCCTATTACCGGGATGTCAGGGAGGGAATTGTATCGCTATAATCTCGTGGGCACGATTGATTATGCATATATGGACAGTTTTCTATTTCCTGCCTCTCCTTTTCATCTTCAAGCCTTGAAAGATAAGGGGACACGTGTGCTTTTAAGTATTGGTACTCATGATGCATTTATGCCTTTACCACTTTATTTTAAATATATGGATGGACTTCAAAAGCATGAAATACCCGTACGATTTGAAATATTTTATAGATGGGGTCATACAGTATCAGCATCTATTCCTGACTATTTGACGTATTGTTTGGAGAGTATTCTTAATGGAGATACACTTAACTTTCCCATAGGCACTTTCCATTATCGCCGTCTCAATAATGATAATCCTAATGAGTGTGAGGAATTTTTCCCGGCATATCAACCTATTGTTCTTGAGGCCCCCAAGGCGTGTGCTAAGCCTGAAACCGTTACTATATCCATTATTGGGGATGAAGGTCTAGGTTATGATTTATTGCTATGGAAGATTAATGATTCTTCGTTGGAAAAAAATCAATCTGTGCTCAAAGAATTCATAGCGCAAAGGATGCAAGGAGTGCTCCCAGATTCTAAATTTGTGGTTGAATTATTAGCAAGCGCTGATCTTGACTCTGGCTATTATCTTTATGAGTTGTTCTTTAGCAGAGATAATATAAATTGGATACAAATTCCTTCGGAGTATGTGCCTCAACCAGGAGAAAAAGGACCTCCAATTCTTCAAATTTTTGAGACAGAACCAATGTTAAGCGGTTACGATGTGGCCAACATTTTAGGGAAGGAAAATAGGGGTTGGGGGCTTAGCAGTGAACATATAGACCTACCAGTAACTATAGGAGAGGTCAAGCAGCCTGTTTTCAATAGCAGGTTATTCCAAAACTATCCTAATCCTTTTAATTCATCAACAATTATTTACTTTTCCATTCCTTGTCAAAGTCGGGTTATGTTAAAAGTGTTTGACAAACTCGGTCGGCGTATTGCAACTATAATGGATAAAAGATTGGAGGGTGGCAGGTATTCTGTTCCTTATGATACCAAAGACTTGGCAAGCGGTGTGTACCTATGTCGCTTGACAACAGCGACGTTTTCACAAACACGAACCATGATAGTTTTAAAATGAGTAAGCGAATTAACATACACATAAAATACAATCAGATAGAAAGGATTTTTCGGTTATTTGCTTTTAATTTTTTGCTGATGCTTGATAAGGGATTTGGGATAGAACCGCCCCATATTGGCCATATTGCATCAAAATTAAGCCATCCAAACAAACCAATAGAAATAAAGGCAAGCATTGTTGATGATGTAGAAGTAACAGGGGCTAATGTTTATTATCGCAAAGGAACGGAGGGGTTATTTTTATCAATCCCTATGTCACTTGTAGATGGAACATCCTCTCTCTATTCTGCCACAATTCCTGCAAGTGGTGTAACCTTTGAGGGAATCCAATACTACATTGAGGCAAGGGATAATGAAGGGATAAGATATGACCCACCCCTTGGTTTAAGCTCACCTTATCAGATTGATGTATCAAAAATATTCTTCAAACCCAATGGCCCTTCTATCGTTGCCTATATCTGGGCAATGGTTATGGATCCAAAAAACAATAATATATTATATCTTTCCGCAGATTATGGATATTATAAGAGCATTGATGCTGGCAGGAACTGGAAGGTGATTGGTGGTGCCGCTCATGGTGGAGGCCCAGCCCTTGCGGTTGACCCGGCAACACCTAATATAATTTATGTTGCACCTCTGGCAGAAGGTAATCCAGCGTGGAATCGCATATGTAAAAGCACTGACGGAGGAAATAATTTTATAGATATAGGATTGGGTGGAAATCAGATTTATGGGATAACCCCTGATAGAGCTAATCCTGGCAGATTGTATGTTTGTAGAAGTGAAGGTAGCTTTTGGGGTGCGATATTAAGATATGGGTCTTTATGGAGGAGTGATAATAGTGGTCAGAGTTTCTACGAGTTAGATGTTATCAAGGATGCAAAAGACCCTGCTATGAGTGTCATAACCATTGACCCAACATCTCAGGGGGAGGTTTTATATGGAGGCACCTGGGGTTTTGGGATCTATAAATCAGAGGATGGTGGTAATACCTGGTTTCCTATAAATAATGGTCTGCCTTTTATAGCCCGCATCTTACCAAAGGGTATAACAGTTAATCCAGGCACATCAACTATAGTGTATGCTTTAGAGATGAATAATGGTGTATATAGAAGTATGGACGGTGGTCAGAGCTGGACACAAATAAATAATGGCCTAAAATTTTTCCCAAACTCTTCGTCACCGTACTTTCCGCAAGCTGACCGTAATGGTTCGCAACTTGTTGTGGACCCAAACGATTCATTGACACTATACCTCCCTACCAAGAATGGTGCTTACAAGAGTGTAGATAATGGTGATAATTGGGTTGAAAAAAACAATGCTGATATTGTAGAGGATTTTCTTCCTTCTAGCTGGTATCTTGGCGGAAATTCAATGGTTATTGACCATAAAAATCCAACTACAATCTATTATGGCGGTGAGGGAGGGATATTTAAAAGCACAGACAAAGGAGAATACTGGATAAAAACAAATAAGGGTCTGCATTGTGTCTTTGCCTGGACTGTTACTGTTGGCACATCAGCAGGCTATGTTTATTTAGGAACAGGTGAACAAAGGGTATATAAGACAACAGATTATGGTCAAACCTGGCGACAAATACCAGGACAAGTTCCCAATACAACAATAGGAGATTTTTGGGCTGCCTTAGTAGATGCTGGTCCTGTTGTTATAAACCCTTCCACTCCCACTACTATTTATGCAGCGGGTAGCAAGGGCTGGGGAATTCTTTTTAACGATTTCACAATCTATAAAAGCACAGACGATGGAAATAACTGGGTTAAAAAAGCCAAGGGATTGCCAGAACCAACAGGAAAGGATGATGATGTGCGTTGGTATGCACTGGCAATAGACCCGGTTAACCCCGATATTCTTTATTGTGGTGGAGGCCATGACAAGACAAATTTTGGTATATACAAAACGACAAACGCAGGAGAGGATTGGTATCAAACAAGTAAGACTACAGGTAGATTCTGGAAGATAGAGATTGACCCTAAAAATCCAAACATAATCTATGCGGGAAGTGCTTATGGACCTGCTGGTGAATATGGTGTATGGAAATCAACCAATGCTGGTGAAGGGACCTGGACACAATATCTTCCAGGTAAAGAAGTCCGCGATATTGCTATCCATCCCTGGAATAGCAACATATTGTATGTGGTTACCCTTGATGGGCTTTACAAAACTACAGATGCTGGACAAACATGGACACAGATAATACCTGGATGTCGACCTATCTCAATAGAGATTGACCCTTTTGTTCCAGATGTCCTCTATGCTGAAAATTGGGAAGCAGATAACGGTGTCGCAATATATAGAAGCCCTGACAATGGATACACATGGCAGTTAATCAAAGACACTCAATATGGGGCAAGTATGAGTGGGGATCCAATCTTAAAAATAGACGCATTAAAGATTGACCCGCACATCCCGAATAAAGTCTATTTCTGCACCTGGGGTGAAGGTTTCTGGCAAAGCGAGGTGCAACCCGGAGAGTATACTACATTTAAAGTTTATGCACCGAAAATAGTGAGTGTAGGAATACCTTTTGAAGTTAGAGTAATTGCTATAGATGAAGATAGTTGGCTAATCACTGGTTATCAAAATACTGTTAATCTTTCTGTAAGTGAAGGAAATATTTCTCCTGATATAGTAAGTAATTTTGTCAATGGCATGGCTAAAATAAAAGTTACTTTGGATACAGATGGAGAAATAACTATTACGGCAAAAGACAAGGATAATTTTCAAATTATAGGCACTGTTACAGTATCTGTAGTTATTAACCGGCCGCCTATATTAGCTTCTATTGGTGATAAAGAAGTAGTCGAGGGCACATCTTTAGAGTTTACAATCACCGCCACTGATGCTGATAATGATATTTTAATCTATAAAGCGATTAATTTACCTTCAGGAGCAATATTTACAAATCAAATTTTTAAATGGACTCCTAAACCTGAGCAGATAGGAGAATATAGACCAACTTTTATTGTTTCAGATGGTAAAGGAGCCGAAGATACAGAAACTGTGAGTATTAATGTAGGTGTTGTTAATATTTTACAAACCGATAAAGAGATAAAAACCTTAATTTTTCAAAATTATCCCAATCCTTTTAATCCTGGGTG
>JBFMAM010000147.1:0-5035 GCA_040755805.1 Nitrospirota bacterium | reverse complement strand
ATAATAAGTTTTTCGACAACATCTTGAATTCTGAATTGATTGCTATCTCTCTTAAGTAAGACATGGACTTCTGCTTCTTCTTCGAGAAGTCGTCTTGTGAGATGAGAACCAATAAAACCATTAGCACCAGTTACCAGAACTACTTTATTTTTAAAAGATTTCATTCTTCCCAGACCTTCCAGGGAGCATCTCCGCTTTCCCAGTATTCATTAAGTAGATTCATATCACGAAGTGTATCCATGCACTGCCAGAAACCAGTGTGCTGATAGACCATGAGCTGACCATCCTTTGCCAGCCTTTCTAATGGCTCTCCCTCTAATGTGCATTGGTCATTATCAGATAGATAAGCGAATATCCTTTTTTGGAATACAAAAAATCCTCCGTTAATTATGCCCCTTCCAACCTGCGGTTTTTCACTGAATTCAATAACCTTCTTCCCTTTCGTTATAAGTTCACCAAATCGCGAAGGTGGCTTTACCCCGGTAATAGAAGCTATCTTTCCGTGAGAAAGGTGGAACTCCAGAAGTCTTTCTATATTAATGTTAGCAACACCATCACCATAGGTAAGGAAAAAATGCTTTGAAGAGATATATCGCTCGATCCGCTTGATTCTTGCGCCTGTCATTGCCTTAAGGCCTGTGTCTGCAAGAGTAACTTCCCAATCATCTTCTTGAGGTTTACTGTGGATACGAATATTTTCATGATCCCCCAATTTTATCGTAAAATCAGAATCCCTCATTCTGTAATGGAGAAAATAATCTTTAATTATTCCTCCCTTATATCCGAGGCAGATAATAAAACGCTTAAACCCATAGTGGGAGTATATCTTCATAATATGCCACAGGATGGGTCTTGTACCGACTGGTACCATCGGCTTGGGTATAAACTCGGTTTGTTCTCTAAGTCTTGTCCCGAAACCACCCGCTAAAATAATAACAGGAATATTTTTCATTTTTATGCCCTCACTCTTTTCCGTCATGCCGATCCGCCTGAGGCGGATGATTCGGCATCTCTTGAGACCCTGAAATCGCAGACCCTGAACTTGATTCAGGGCAAGGTTCAGGGTGACATTTTCGTTCTCCCATGATGGCTTCATGTTTGTATTCTTCTCTCACAACAAATAATGGTCTCTTTTTTACCTCGATGTAGAGTCTACCGATATATTCGCCTATTAAACCGAGGGAAAAGAGCTGTAGGCCACCCAGGGCAAGTATTGGCAGCAAAGTAGAGGCCCATCCAGGTATAAACTTGTCAGTAAAGACTTTGATGTATAAAACCCATAGGATACCGACAAGTGCCAAGAAAGAAAATAACATACCAGCGATAGATGCCAATCTCAGTGGCACATACGTGAATGATACAATTCCATCGAGACTAAGTGAAAATAATGAGCGGGGATTGAACTTCGAACGGCCGGCTTTCCTCGGCTCCCGTTTATAAGGCACAGTAGCATATCTTGACTCTAACTGTAAGATTATGGCTCGAATAAGACGGTTTCTTTCTGGAAGGGAGTTGAATTCTTGTACCAATGATTTTGACATAAGCCGAAAGTCTCCATGATTATATATGATATTAACCCCCATTAACCTCATTAATCTGTAATAATTCTCAGAGAAAAATCTCTTTATAAGGGAATCAGAAGAGCGGTCTGCGCGTATACCCAAGGCCAGGTCGTATCCCTGTTCAAAATAACTTATCATCTCCTCAATCTTCTCAGGAGGGTCTTGAAGATCTGCATCTATCGTTACAACCGCATCTCCCCTTGCATGAAACAAACCTGCAGAGATTGAGCCCTGGAAACCAAAATTGCGTCTCAGGGCGATAATTCGGGTATGAAGGTCAGATGAAAAAATATTTTTTAAAACGGACAAGGTATTATCAGTTGACCCATTATCTACATAGATTAACTCGTAATCTGAAATCCTGTTAGAAGAAAGTAGATTATTAAGTACTTTTCTTAACCTCTCATGGGTTGTTTGTAGAACCTCTTCCTCATTGTGACACGGGACGACTATAGAAAGTAAGTTAATCTTTCTCATATCTTTCTCGCTATAGCAAAAACACTTATCCCTAATGGTAGGTTTATCCCAGTGGATAAGAGTTTATTCTCAAGTCTGAGTATATACTCTAATGTCTTGTTTATGAACTGGTTTACATCGGGTAATTGACCCCCTGATCTTCTCCTGTTACCTGAAAAAAGTCTCTGGGAGATCCTTACTAAACATGCTGGCAAAAAAAAGCTGAAATTCCAATATGAGCTTTTTTCTATGCCAAAACCATTTTTCTTTAAAACTTCTATCAGGCCTGATTTAGAATATCTCCTGTAATGCTGGTTAACTTCATCATGTTTACTCCATAAGAATTTAAAGGCAGGCACAAATATAATCAATTTACCCTCTGGCTTCAAAATTCTATACCATTCGAAGAGCGCTTTGTCCTCGTCTTTAATATGCTCCAGAACATCGGAGGCTATAATAATATCAAATTGTTGATCTTCGAACCCTGTTTCTCCAGCGTCAGCAACATGGACATCAATGATCCCTTTTTGTCTACAGATCTCTATTGCCTTTTCATCATTATCTATACCATATAGCCTTCTAAATCCTTGCCTCCTTAAGAATCTTGTTAAAGCCCCACCGGAACAACCAATATCCAGGATCTGGGTATCTCCATGATAATTTTTTATTAATTTATAAATTATATCCCTTCTTCCCAGAAACCACCAATAATTTTCTTCTAATTTATGATATCTTGAGGCATAGGATTCTTCCAAACCTTTATCTCCTATTGTAAGTTACTAATACAAACGCATTTATTGTTTTTACATTTTGTCACCCCGAACTTGTTTCAGGGTTCTGAATCAAGTTCAGAATGACAGTTTATAAGCATCTTTACATTACCTTGTATCTTTAAAATAACTCTTATACCACTCAATTGTCTCGGCAAGACCATCTCTCACAGAAAAGAGCGGTTTCCAGCCGAGCATTTCCCTTGCCTTATTTGCGGAGAGATACTGCTCTAAAATCTCTCCTTTTGCCTCATTCAAAATAATCGGCTCTAAATCTGAACGATTCATCAACAAAAGAATTTCTTTAGTTATTTCTAAAACAGTCATGGGGGTTTCGTTTCCGAAGTTGAATGCCTGTCCACAAATACTACTATCATCCATCTTTTCAGCGAGGAGGAGATATGCCTTTGCCGCATCTTTTACATAAAAGTAATCTCTCACATATTTGCCGTCGCTTCTTATAATAGGCCTTTCACCATAAAATACTGATCGAATTGTCCCTGGCACGATTCTATTAAAATTAAGGTCGCCACTACCAAACAGGTTGCCACATCTCGTTACACACGCAGGAAGCTTATAATGGTGGAAATACATCTGTGCAATTAGATCAGCGCAACTTTTAGAGACATCATAGGGATTCCTCCCCATAAGGGACATCTCTTCTGTATAAGGTAAAACCTTTTGCTCACCATATGCCTTATCACTGGATGCAACGATTATCTTTTTGACCTGCTTATTCCGCCTGCATGCCTCTAATAAAACCCATGTCCCTTTGATATTCGATTCGAATGTTGAAAGTGGATTATTATTTGCTATCGGAACAATAGTCTGGGCAGCAAGATGAAAGACAACCTCAATTTCATACTCATTCAATGCCCTTTCAACAACATAATAATCCTCTAAACTACCGGGTACGAGAGTTATCTTATCTATAAGACCATCTCTATAAAGCCTCGATTGAGGGACATGGTCTCTCTTCAGACCTATTACATTTGCTCCACGGTTTATTAACTCCTCGGTAAGCCATGAACCTAATAGTCCAGTGCAACCTGTCACAAAGACATTCTTATTCAGCCATTTTTTTGGTAACATGTAATACCTTTTTAAAATTATGTCCTGAATTTTTACTATCCTTCTGTTTTTGCTTTAACGCAAGGTAGGCATTACAAAAATTCGCAACAAGATCTTTTTTATCAAGTTCGAGAGATGCTGCAATCATTTTTTTTGCATCCTCTTCCTTTCCTTTCATCATAAGAGCAAAGGCAAGGCTAGAATATGGGGTAGAATAAGTTATTTTATTTATTACTAACTGGGCAGTTTCAAAAATAATCTCATCATATATAAGTTCCTTCGGCTTTTTAAATTTTTTAATAATTTCAGAATATTTTTTATCGTTTTTGATAAATATCTGCATAGTCCCATCAAGGTATATAAGAACCCATTCATCATCCTTAAGGAGCCTTAGAGTAAGAGGGAAGATTTCACCTGTATAATCAGTGGTCGCCTCATGGACTATGAGGTCGATGTTATATTGTTTTAAGAGTTTTTTCCAGAGTGGTTTGCTGTTCTTTGAAGTACTGAATGATCCGATGAAGGAGGTTTTCCCCAGCTCCTTTGGCACCAGAGCACTCAGGGCACTTCCAAGGGATACATATGAAGATTGTCTGCTGTCATCTAATGCATGGCTGATGACAAGCCCATCAATTGTTGCCTCTAAGCTTACATATCGTGTATCCTGAAAAACTCTATAATATGGATACAGCTTCCATATCAAATAACTTCCCCTGTTGTTTGTATTAAACATCTTTGCTTTTATATGATTATTTAGAAGAAAGCTGGCTACTCCTTCAGGATAAAAATTGTGTCTGGCCATTTCAAACATATTTTTATAATCTCTGAGTCCAAAGCGAATTGCCAAGATAAAAAAGATTGAAAACAAAATAAACATAATCGGTTTGGTCAATCGCCCTAATGTTACCACATTTTTTAAAAACCTGAAGTCTTTAGAGAGAGGTAATGCTACCGCCATAAAAAGAGGTATGTACCTCAGGGATGTTAATGCTGCAACTGAAGAAAAAATAAACAATGTAAGGATTGTTATCTCTATAGATTTTGTCCTTACTATATTGAGAGCTATCAAGATGCTAATAAAACCGAAAAGGATCCAGAAGGAGGCATTAGCAATCTTAACCCCATGGGGGAATCTTGCCTCTTCCACTGGGCTCATATATTCTCTAATATTGTAGT
>JBFMAM010000146.1:0-5038 GCA_040755805.1 Nitrospirota bacterium | reverse complement strand
AATCTAGTCTCGCCTGCCTCGGCATTTATAAACCTCATACAAAATTTGTGAATATATTTTACTGATTCATTCTAATATGTCAACTAAGTTAACAACGTCCCCATCCCGTCCTTTATTTTAAAGACCTAACCATAAACGTACTGCATTTTCGATTTCCGTAAGCTGCTGATAAGACAATTCACCAAGCTTTCTGATTAACCTTGCTTGAGGAATTGTAACTATGTTTTGTGCATCAAATACGCCAGGGCGTAAAAATTTAACCTTGATTTCTACTTCAAATCTCGAACCTCGTGGACTTGTTGTGTGAGCTAACACAGTTATTAAGGCTCTATCTTCCTCTTTGGAGGGAATACTCAGAACAAGACAAGGACGAACTTTTGCAGCGAGACCAAGGTCAACCAACCAGACCTCGCCTCGCTGAGGATTAGGCATTTTTAGACTCTCTTCGATCAAGCTCTAAGAAGAGTTCGTCAGCACAGCTAATAAGCTCCTCATCAGTTAACGGGGGTAAATCAAATTTAGCTGTTCGTCTAATAATCTCAGAGGCTAATTCCTTCTTTTCATCTTCGGGCAAAAGTTCAAATGAGTGAAGAATATCTTTGACGGATGTAGCCATCTTAAAAAACCTCCCCTTTAATTATACCAGAATACATCAAATGTTTTGTATGGAAGCTCTGTTCATTCAGTGGTTCCGCAACTTTTAAAGAAAAAAGGCATTCCGCCATAGATATCTAATCTTTTTTGTAACGAGATTCGCATGAGAGGAGATTTCTGTACACTCACAGAAGAAAGGGGTCAGGTCTCCACATTTCACATTACCCCCTTTTCAAGTCTCCTGATTAGCCTTTCCAGGCTCTTATCTTTTTTTATTGCTTCCTTAACTCTACAGTAAATCTGGCTCACCCCGGTGTCTCCTATTCCGCCAAAAATATTCGCTATCTCCTTCAGTTTCTTGCCGGTATATTTGCGGCTGAAATATATACCCAATTTCCTCGCCAGCCTTTTATCTTCTACCTCCCCCTCCACCTTCTTTTTTATCTCTTCAGGCGTTATCCTTGTCTTCAACTGCTTGAGCACCGGGATTTCCGCATCTTCCTGTCTGTGCAGAATAAAGGTCTCTTTAACCCAATCAATAAAATCATTATTCCCTAATATAAATCCTGCTTTTGTGTTTTCTCTTATTATCGAGGGTTGTTGTCCTATTCCCTCTAAAACAAAATGCTTGTATAATGCTTTGGCCTTCTGTGTGTCTTTGTCGAAACAGCTGAGGATAAAATCGGTTTTCAGCCATGTGGGAATCTTACTCTTTGAGATAAAAAACCTGTAACTTGACCATATATATTCTCCAGGGTCTCTCACGAGATTAGCTCGTACAGGGTTGAGGTGGATGTAACGACTGAGGTGATGCAAGTACTCATCTGCCTGAATCAATATGCCTTTATATCTTCCTTGAAAGAGATGACCACTTCTTTTATTTCTCTTATTAAAGTAGGTCGTGTAGCTGGTGCTTAGGCTATGCATGGCCTTGATAAGATTTGCCGCAGGCGTCTCTATGAGTAAGTGATAATGGTTGTCCATCAGACAGTAGGTATGAACTATTATGCGGTAACGAATATTGAGATCTTCCAGATAATTCAGGAATCTTTCCCTATCACTGTCTGATGTGAATATCTTGCCTCTTTCATTACCTCTCTGGATAATGTGATAATAAGCTCCTGGATATTCTACTCTCAGAGGTCTTGCCAAAGTAAAATTCCCTTGTTACCTGAACTTTAGGGGAATAGTATCAAATCTAAATTGACTTGTCAAATGTGGAGACCTGACCCTTAGCTTAGTTCTCAAAAGAAATAAAAAAATCATGTTTACCTTTTTAAACATTTTCATTTTCATCTTTTTCATCTTTGTTTCATCTTTGGGACACTTCCCATATTTTCCATTCACTTCTCCTTTTTTGGTCGTCTTGCCTTCTTTGGTAATATATCTCGCTCGAGGATTTTCTCTAATCTTTTTATAAACTCCGCAGTTCCGACGGGTTTACCTGTCGATGTCGCCTTCCTAATAAATGCTCCTGTATCTTTATCCTCATATCTTAAAAATTCACGATATCCATTAAACTCACTTTCTTCAAGCCAAGTCTGCCTTGAAAGAATTTCATCTTTTATACTCGAGGCATGAGCCATAGCACTAGACCACTGATAATCTTCAGCTTTTTCTACAAGTTTAGCCCTAACCAGTTATTAGATAGTTTCTCGATAATACCAGAAAGTACTTGTGTGGTCAAGACAATAAATATGAGATGCTTGACGTAACTTTTTAATTTTAGTAGATTATTTATCTGACTAATATTACAAATGGAATATTAGTCAAGGAATGACTAATACCATGCAAAAAGTTCCATATGATATTTGGACACAGTACGATGCCTTCCTTAAAGCAAAGGTGAAAGATGTATCGCAGCATGAAAACCTCAAAAAATGGTTTTTATACTTCTGGGACTTCCGTGCCAAATACCGTCCCCCAGATTCCAGATCCGAGCAGGTACGTTTGTTTATCGAAAAGCTCCAAAACAAGGGACAGTCCCACATACAGCAAAAACAGGCAGCCCATGCAGTATCGCTTTATTTTCAAATGCATGATGAAGAGACAAAGGATACGCAACAGCCGCACGCTATTACGGAAAAAGGGCTTGCCGTCCCACGGCAATCATCCGGCAGTCATTATAGTGAATGGCGATGCCTTGAGAAATCCGGATCTCCGGCGTGGGACAAGGTCATCTCCGATTTGTCGAACGAGATCAAGACCCGCCACTATTCCCGGAAAACATTAAAGGCCTATGCGGACTGGATCCGCAAGTTCCAGGGCTTCCTGCATGATAAGCTTCCTGAGGAATTGTCGGAAACTGATGTGAAGGCGTATCTCACATATCTGGCAGTAAAATGCAAGGTGGCGGCCTCTACACAAAATCAGGCGTTCAACTCGTTGTTGTTTTTATACCGGCATATACTGAAGAAAGACTTCGGCGACCACAAAGACGTTCCCCGTGCGAAGAAATCGAAATATATCCCTGTTGTTCTTTCGAGGCGGGAAATCGACGCTGTATTGAAACATCTTTCATATCCATATGATCTTGTGGTCAAATTGCTGTACGGCTGCGGACTTCGTCTCTTCGAATGCCTTAAGCTGCGGGTGCAGAATTTCAATTTCGATGAGGGCATTCTGAGCATCCAAGACGGAAAGGGAAAGAAGTCAAGGACCGTGCCCATCCCCAAGGCCATAACCCCTGAACTGTTGGAGCAGCTTGAGACTGTCAGAAAGTTGCATGACACAGACCTCAAGGCAGGTTACTCAGGCGCTTTTCTGGATGATCTGCTCGAAAAGAAATATCCGAAGACTGCAAAGGATTTTATCTGGCAGTGGTTCTTCCCGCAAAAGTCGCTTACGCCTGTCCCGTATAAAAAGGAGCTGCGGCGATATCATCTGCACGAGACTCATGTTCAGGAAGCGCTTTACGAGGCTGTCCGCAGGGCAAAGCTCACCAAACGCGTCTCGTCGCATACTTTCCGCCACAGTTTCGCCACCCATCTTTTACAGGCAAATTACGACATACGCACAATTCAGACTCTTCTCGGTCACAGCGATGTTAGAACTACAATGGTTTATACCCATTGCATTCCGAGCAGGACAGTGAAAGAGGCAAAGAGCCCGCTGGATTTTTAATTATGAATCGAAATACTTGAAGAAAAGATATAGGTGTTCGGAGTCCTACTGAAATATTTAGCATTCAGAATGGAAGTAACAAATCTTTATGGGGTGAGGTTTCTAAGAGGATAAATGAATATTGCCTTTGTCTTTCCGGGCCAGGGTTCTCAATATGTAGGAATGGGAAAAGAAATCTATGAGAATTTCCATGAGGCGAGGGAGTCCTTTGAAGAGGCTTCGGATGCCCTCGGCTATGACGTTGCTGATTTATCTTTTAATGGTCCAGAGAAGGAACTTAATAAGACCTTCAGGACTCAACCCTGTATCCTGACAGTAAGCATTGCAATCCACAGGGTATTGTCATCAAAGGGAATAAAGCCATCAGTTGTTTCAGGCCATAGCCTCGGTGAATATTCAGCCCTTGTAGCAGCAGAGGTTCTACTATTTAAGGATGTTGTGAAACTAACTGAGAAAAGGGGGCAATTCATGCAGGAGGCAGTTCCGGAGGGTAGGGGACTTATGGCTGCAATCCTCGGGCTGGAAAGGAATAAGGTTGATGACATATGTCTGTCTGTTCAGTCAGGTTATGTATCGGCTGCAAACTACAACTGTCCTGGCCAGATAGTGATAGCAGGCGAAAAGGAGGCAGTTGAAGAGGCAATGAAACTCGCTAAAGAGGCAGGTGCTAAGAGAGCAGTGTCCCTCGCAGTCAGTGTTTCATCTCATTGTACATTGATGGCTGATGCCTCCAGAAGGCTTGCAGAATTGCTCGATAAGATTGAATTTAAGAACCCCACGGTTCCCATTGTAAACAATGCAGATGCCATGTTTCTCAATAATATAGATAGCATAAAGACATCCCTTGTTCGCCAGCTCAATAGTCCCCTTTTATGGGAAGATTCCATAAGGGTTATCGCAGATTCAGGGATAGATACATTTATAGAGGTTGGCCCAGGAAAAGTGCTTTCAGGGTTAATAAAGAGAATAGAGCCCTCAGCAAAGGTCTTTAATGTTGAAGATATAAAAAGCCTCAATAAAACGCTAATAGAACTAACCGCTAACCGCTGATCGCTATTTTTACTAGTTTCTGATCTTCACAAATCTATCGCACTTATACTTCAGGGACAGTCCCGATTCTATATGCTAAACATCGTACCTTAACAAACCTCATTACTGTTTTCTGGTTGTCATTCCCGCTCTACGAGTCGTAGACTTGTCGGGCAATCTTTCTGAAACAACCCCCTGAATTCCCCCGTACAACCGTCCTCTTAAAGTATTAACTGCTGTAAAATGCTAAAATATGTACTATGATCGACTATATTGATAAATTTATAAGGTA
>JBFMAM010000145.1:0-5115 GCA_040755805.1 Nitrospirota bacterium | reverse complement strand
CCATACCGAGGGAGGTAAGCGGCTACACTACGAGAGAACTTATGGGGCTCCCTCTTCCGCCATTAGGCTCACTTTTTGAGATTTCAACTCTCATCTTTTTTGAGGCATGTGTGCTTGAGCTGATGAGCCGGCTTGGAATAGAAGAGGAGGAGATGAGGAAGATACACGCTAACCTTTAGACCTATGACGCACATTCCGAGTCCGAGTTACAGCATAACAATAAGGGTAGAGATAGAGAACCGAATTGGCATGTTTGCAAGGATGGCTACAGCTATCAGTCAAGCTGGCGGTGATATCGGTTCCATTGATATTGTTCGTGTTGAAAAGGGGAAACTAATCAGAGATGTGACTATTAATGCGAGAGACGAAGAACACGAGAGAGAGATTGTAAAATCTATCAGAAACATAAGTGGTGTGAAGGTCCTCAGGGTAATGGACCGCACTTTTTTTGCTCATCAGGGAGGCAAGATAGAGATCCACAACAAGATACCCTTGAGAAACAGAGATGACCTTTCTAAGGTCTATACACCTGGTGTGGCAAGGATTTGTAAGGATATCCAAGAAAATATAGAACATTCCTACCGCTATACGATAAAAGGGAACTCAGTGGCAGTAATAACAGATGGTACCGCTGTGTTAGGCCTTGGTGACATAGGGCCAGAGGCAGCCATGCCTGTTATGGAAGGCAAGGCCATGATCTTTAAGGAATTTGCAGGGATTGATGCCTTTCCAATTGCCCTCAAAACCAAAAACACTGAAGAGATTATCAATACGATTAAATATATCTCGCCTTCCTTTGGAGGTATAAGCCTTGAAGATATCTCTGCGCCAAGGTGTTTTGAGATAGAGGAAAGATTGAGACAGATACTTGATATACCTGTTATCCATGACGACCAGCACGGCACTGCCGTGGTAGTACTCGCAGCCATTATTAATGTATCGCGTCTATTAAAAAGGGATATAAGAAAATTCAGAACGGTTATTGTTGGAGCAGGTGCAGCAGGTACAGCTACAGCCCTTATGCTTTCATCTTATGGGATAAAAGATATAATAGTATGTGACAGGGCAGGTACTATTTATGAGGGAAGAAGACAGGATATGACTCCCTATAAAAGGACGCTTGCTAAAAGAACAAATCCGAGAAAAGTCAAAGGCAGTATATCAGACGCCATGGAAGGAGCAGACATATTTATTGGCCTATCGTCTCCTAATATTATAACACCGGATGACATAAAGCGGATGTCTAAGGAACCAGTGGTGTTTGCCCTTGCCAATCCCGAGCCCGAGATAGCACCAGAGGATGCCCTTCCGCTGGTGAGAGTCCTCGCTACAGGCAGGTCTGATTATCCCAACCAGATAAACAATATGCTTAGCTACCCCGGGATATTCAGGGGGTTATTGGATGTTAAGGCAGGGGGCGTTAACGAAGAGGTTAAGTTTGCTGCTGCCAGAGCTATCGCCTATACAGTGAAAGATGATGAGCTGCACGAGGATTACATCTTGCCGAGTATCTTTTACAAAAAGGTGGTTGCCTCTATTGCCAGTGCAGTCTCTGAAGTAGCAATAAAAACAGGGCTTGCAAGGTATTAATAAAACATAAGGAGGGTGAGTAAACCCCGCACCCCGCGAAAGTGAGGTGCGGGGTAAATTGGAGAAGCGCATGATTAAAAAAGTCCTTGTAACAACTATAACTTGTGGAATAATATCAGTATTCATAATGTTGCAACCGATAATGGGTAACGAATCTACTCTTGGATATAAAACAAACATGTCCCATAGCGATAAAAAGGACAACGAAAATAATCCTCCCTCACCCCCCTTTAATTCCCCCCTTACTAAGGGGGGATACAGAGGGGTTAAAGGGGGGAAGGAGGGATTTGCAGAAATAATAAAACTGCCTGAGCCTAAATATGACAGCAAACTATCAATCGAAAAGGCTCTGCTTAAGAGAAGGTCTGTCAGAGATTATAAAGACGAGCCTTTGACGCTTGCTGAGGTTTCGCAGCTTCTCTGGTCTGCACAAGGCATTACAGACCCAAGAGGTTTCAGGGCAGCACCTTCCGCAGGAGCCCTCTACCCACTTGAGGTTTATGTTGTTGTTGGAAATGTGAGTAGCCTATCTGACGGCATTTATAAGTATAAGCCTTATGGACATGAATTGGTAAGCATTATGAAAGGGGATAAACGAGCTGAACTATCTGCTGCTGCTTTAGGACAGACCTGTGTTAAAGGTGGTGCTGCTGTTATAGTAATTTCTGCAGTTTATGAACGAACGACTAAAAAGTATGGCGAAAGGGGTATAAGATATGTGCATATCGAGGCAGGACATGCAGCCCAGAACGTTTATCTACAGGCAGTTTCATTAAATCTTGGAATGGTAGTTGTGGGGGCTTTTGCTGATAATGAAGTGAAAAGGATTCTGAATATGGCACCTACAGAACAACCTCTGTGTATAATGCCTGTAGGGAAGATAAAATGAGCAAACCCCGCACCCCACTTTCGCGGGGTGCGAGGACTGTGCGGGTGGGGCTTTAAACCCCACCCTTGCTATATATCTTTTGCTCCGCCTACAAGGCGGGGCTTTCTGGGTGCGGGGTAAATTGCAGAAGATTCACCACACCCCTCTGTATCCCCCCTTAGTAAGGGGGGAATGAGGGGGGTAGTTTTTCACGTTACCGTTACACGTAACCGATACGGGCCCTGTTAGATAGTAATTATTATCTAACAGGGCGGGCTTCGTTGCCTTAACCGTTTAACGTATGCATTGCTAATAGCTCTATGCTTTTTTTCTGTGGTTCCCCCGTTAGATGTTTACTATCTAACGGGGTGAATCTGTGGTTAAATTAAGGTTTTTGTCCTGAATTTAATTCAGGATTGATATTGTTTCGGATTTCGATATTAGAATTTCGAATTTAAAACTTATACATACTCAACTTACTCATGGCTTTCACTATAGTATACAGGAGCCTCTGCGGGGTAAGAGAGACTTTAGCCTCTCAATAAGCTATAAGATGGTGGAGAAACTTAGAAAAACGGAAGTAGATATTGTTGGTGATCTCCCTTGGGGTACACACTTCTGTCAATTTTACCAGACAAAAGAAGATCTAATTGATATTTTAGTGCCCTATTTCAAAGCAGGATTAAAAAATAATGAATTCTGCATGTGTGGTACTTCACAACCTCTTGGTGAAGAAGAAGCTAAAGAAGCAATGAGAAAGTCTTTACCTGATTTTGATCAATGTCTCAAAAGTGGGCAGATAGAGATTATTCCGCATACTGAATGGTATCTCAAAGATGGTGTTTTCAACTCACAAAGAGTTCTTAATAGCTGGTTTGGAAAACTCGACCAAGCATTGGCTAAAGGTTATAACGGTATGAGGTTAGCAGGCAATATGTTTTGGTCTGAAAAAAGGGATTGGATAGATCTTGCTGATTATGAAGAAGAGTTAAACAATCTCATTGGCAAATATCGGATGATAGCCATTTGCACCTATTATCTTGATAAATGTGGAGCTTACGAAGTCATAGATGTAATACGCAACCACCAATTCGCTCTTATCAAGAGGGAGGGTAAGTGGGCAATCGTTGAGCTCAAGCAGGCAGAGGGGGCTTTACGAGGGAGCCAAAACACTCTTTCTACTTTAATAAGCAATCTCCCAGGAATGGTTTACCGCTGCTCTAATGATAAGGACTGGACGATGGAATACGTCAGTGAGGGTTGCTTAGAATTGACAGGTTATAAACCATTAGATTTGATACGAAACAAGATAGTATCTTATGGACAGTTGATACATCCAGAAGATCGAGAATATGTGAGGAGCAAGGTTCAGGCAGCTTTGAAGGAATCCAGACCATTCCAATTGGAGTACCGCATTGTAACAGCGGATGGAGAAGAGAGATGGGTTTGGAAGAGGGGGCGAGGAGTGATATCCGAAAAGGGCGAATTACAGGCCCTTGAGGGTTTCGTCACCAACATCACAGAGCGCAAGCGCGCAGAGGAGGATCTGCTCCGTTCTCTGGCATCCGAGGTGTTATTGACCGGGGAGCGAGAGCGGCGTCGCATCGCAACAGACCTGCACGATCATATCAGCCAGACCCTGGCTATCTCCAAGATCAAATTAGGAACGCTGCGAGAGTTGTTATCTTCTACCGATCTTACCAAACATGTGGATGTAATCCGCGAGCTTATAGAGCAGACGATTCAGTACACGCGTTCATTGACGTCCGAACTCAGCCCTCCTATCCTCTACGAGCTGGGGTTTGAGGCGGCTGTGGAGTGGCTCGCTGAGCAAATTCAAGAAAAACACGGCATAATAATTGACTTTGAAGACGATAAACAGCCAAAGCCAATGAATGATGAAATTCGTACCCTTCTCTTTAAGGCAGTGCGTGAGTTGCTGATAAATGTTGTCAGGCACGCACAGGCGCACAAAGCGAAAGTGTCAGTTCAGAGAGATGTCAATAATATACGAATTATAGTTGAGGACGACGGGGTTGGATTCAACATCTCCGAGATCAACTTAGGTAGAATCAGCCGGTTTGGCCTGTTCAGTATCCGTGAGCGATTAAAATATTTCGGGGGGCACTTTGAGGTCAAATCCGAGCCCGGTCACGGAACGCGAGTTACTCTGGTGGCACCGCTGGGACATAAGAACAAGAATACAATGAAAGTGACATGAGCATTAGAATTCTCCTTGCTGACGACCATAAGATTGTGCTGGATGGCCTCCACGCTTTGCTTGAGAAACAGCCCGGCATGGAAGTGGTTGCAGAAGCGGAAGATGGGCGAAAGACAGTCCAGCTTGTCCAGAAACTGTTGCCCGACGTGGTCATCATGGATATCGCTATGCCTGATTTGAACGGCATCGAAGCCACTCGTCAGATCGTTGCCGAAACCCCAAACGTTAAGGTTGTTGCCCTATCAATGCATTCCGACAGACGGTTTGTAGTGGAAATGTTCAAGGCAGGCGCCTTGGGTTATCTGCTAAAGGATTGCGCCTTCGAGGAGCTGGCCAATGCTATTCGTTCTGTGGTTGCGAATAGGCTATACCTGAGCCCTAAGATAGCCGATATCGTGGTCAAAGACTACATCCGTCTTTCCCTGAAGACTGAATT
>JBFMAM010000144.1:0-5130 GCA_040755805.1 Nitrospirota bacterium | reverse complement strand
GTAAGCTTTATAACATGGGCCTGAGGGGGCTTTAGTGTTCTTATCAGGGGGATTTCAAAAGGGGGACTTTAAGTCCCCCTTTTGCACTTTGAGATGCCGGTAGAGTTCAGAGCAGACCTCCATATTCATACCTGCCTCTCTCCATGTGCCGACCCTTACATGACCCCTTACCGTATCATTGAAAAAGCTGCCTCCCTGGGCTTGAACATAATCGCCATCTGTGACCATAACTCTGCAGAGAATGCAGAGGTTACCAAGAGAATAGCTAGAAGAAAGGGGATAAACGCTATTCCTGGTATCGAGGTCACATCATCTGAGGAAGTTCATATTGTGGGACTTTTTGGTGATATAAATAGTGCCCTAAGGCTCCAGGATATTGTTTATGAGAATCTTCAGCCCGGAGAAAATGATGAAAAGGTTTTCGGTTATCAGGTTGTTGTTAACGAAAATGATGAGGTCCTTGGTTTTAATAAGAGGTTATTGATAGGGTCAACAAGGCTTTCGGTTAATAAAATAGTAGAGACAATACATTCTTTCGGTGGCCTTGCAATTGCAGCCCATATTGACAGGGAAGGGTTCGGGATTATCGGTCAGCTCGGCTTTATTCCATCTGATCTAAGATTGGATGCCCTCGAAATCTCTCCAAATATATCCATAGAAGATGCAAGAAGAAGATTCGAAGAATACAGCCATATCCCATGGATAACATCATCTGATGCACATAATCTATCTGATATAGGCAGGGTATCAACAGGTCTCTTTATGAACCATTCGACATTTGATGAGTTATGCCTTACCTTAAAGGGAATAGATGGAAGAAGGGTTATTTTATAATCCAGATAATGCAATTAACCACAGAGAGCACAGAGAAATATATTGACAATAAAAGAAAAAAACGAGTTTTTTACATCTTCTCTGTGCACTCTTTTATGCAAAGATGGGATTAATTATTTCCAAAATTTATATTGCGAGAACACAGAGAACAATTGAAAATATGAGATTTTTAAAATTTAAAAAGTATCTCTGTGAACTCTGTGGTTTTATCTAATGCATTTTTCGGGTTAATTGAGATGGAAGACCTCTCGCTTCATATACTGGATATTGCAGAAAACTCTATCGCTGCTGGGGCAAACAGGATTGAAATAAGAATCCTTGAGGATACAAAAAAGGATATCTTTTCTATAGAGATAAAAGACAATGGTAAAGGTTTAAGTAAGGAAGCACTGAAAATGGTTACAGACCCTTTTTATACAACACGGAGAACGCGGAGAGTAGGTCTGGGATTACCTTTCCTTTCCCAGTCAGCAAAGGAGGCTGGAGGAGACATCTATATCACATCCGAGGAAGGTGTAGGAACCGTTGTTTATGCCCATTTCGAACACAGCCATATTGACAGAAGACCTCTCGGAAATATTGTTGAAACACTGGTCGTTTTGATCGCTGGTAATCCTGAGATTGATTTTCTTTATGAACATAGGCGGAACGTCAACACCTATTCCATAGATGCAAAAGAGCTCAGGTCAGAACTTGGAGGGATGCCACTAAACTCTGCAGAGGTGATAGAGATTATCAAGAAGGATATACAAGAGGGCCTGAAAGCCCTCGGAATTTAAGCAGATAGATAAATCGGGACAAGAATGTCCCGGTTTATCTGATATATTACATCTTAGTGACCGTGGCTATGACCGTGTTCTTCACTGTGACCATGTTCCTCTTCCTCCTCTTCGTATCCGGTAAACATAGCCTTAAAATGTGCAAAAGTTGTATGTCCAAGGGTAGCTAAATAAAAATGGACAACTATAAATGCGCTAAAGAATATGAAGAGCAATACATGTATTGTGTCTATTATCTGTATCCCCCCTACGAGGTTAACCAAACCGGAGAAAAGTTTTGGGTCCCACAGTAAAAGGCCCGTGACAATCTGGACAGGAATAAGAAGTGTCATAATCATAATGTAAGACATCTGCTGCATAGGGTTAAACTTATTGTCTGGAGCAGGGTGATGGGGATTTTGCTCTCCAACCATTATCCCAAAGCCATAAAACTTGGCCTGACGCAGGGCCTTCTTAGCAAATTCAATCGGATGGTGAAGAGGAGGAATATAAATCCTTATTTTCAGTGTGAGGAGATAATAGAAAAGCCATATAAAGTAATTTGCGATGAGAATAAAACCTGTCCAACTGTGGATATCAACAGCAGTCTCAAAGGAGAATAGTTTTACAATATTACTGTATCTGATCTGAATCCCTGTAAGAATCAGTATTATAAAACCCGCTGCATTTATCCAGTGCCAGAGCCTTACAGGTATTGGATGAAGATATATCCTTTTCATTTCTTACCTCCTTTGCCCATCCTTCTCAGAGTTCTAAGCGGTGTGGTTACTATCCTTAATGTAATATGTCCCACTGGAACAGCTAAACCACCAAGGACAGCAATGATAAACAGGATATCCAGAAGCTTCAAATTTGTACTGCCAAGGACATAAAATTTACTTACTGGCAATACTGAAAATATGGAGCCGAGCACTTCTTGTTTTGCATTGAGGAGCGTTGGCCTTCCATCGGTCTTGGTAAGCACGATAGAGACTTCCTTAAAGAAGTCAGAGTCTGCGCGATGACACTGTTCACACTCCTTTACCGCCTTGGTTTTTGCAGCAAGTTGGTGTGCTTCGGTGCCCTTACGAACATCCATTCTTCCTGTGAAGGTTACATCTGTGCCCTTCCCGTTCAACTGTTTAACCATGTTCCATAACTCAGAGGCATTGATGCTACTATCCCCATTGCTGTCTATCTTCCCTATTAATCCAGCAGTATCTGTCTCCAGCAGCTTCAGTACCTCTTCTTCTGGGAAAGGCTTTCCTGTCTTCTTATCATAAAGAATGAGATAAATTCCACGTCCTGCATCGGAAGAATGACAGGTAGCACAAGCTATAACATCAAAATGGAGCCCTGCGAAGGAAGACAATGCGATGGGAGGATTCCATAGCCACTTTTTATGGGCATTTTGAGCGTCTTTATGACATTCAAGACACACGTCTTTCATCTTCATTGTCATTGCGGTAACCTTAACATCGTGAGCATTATGACAGGAAGAGCAAACAGGGGCCTTCTCATCTCCTTTATTTCTTGCCGCGCTGTGGACACTCCTTTCGTATGCGACATTTATCTCCCCATGGCATTTATTGCAAGACAGTAATCCCACAGTCTTATCTGCCGTTGCCTTGACTATTGAGTGAGCCCCATGACAGTCTGTGCATGTGGGTGCTTTAAGATCGCCACTCTTGAGCATAGTGAGATGGATACTGCCTTCATACTGCGTGTATGCTTTAGAGTGGCATTTTTTACATACATCTCCAGTAACAATAGAATGTTCACGCTTGCTCTTAAGAACTCCCACAGGATGCTCACTCTTGGAAAAGCCTGAATGGCAATTATGGCATTGAAGGTTCCTATGCACAGATTTCCTTATAACTGATTCATCTACATAAAGAGATAGTAATTCGCCACTCTTAAGGGATATACTGAGGTCGTGCTTATGACAGGTGAGGCAGTACCGGCTTTCATCTAAGCGGGCTTTCCACTCTACTATGCGCTTTATCGTATGTGAATCGTGACATTCAACACATGTAGGCGCCTTGGTCTTGGTTATCAAATAACCATGCATTGGTTTTTTCTTAAGCTGTGAATCTGGATGGCACAGCGCGCATACCTTAGAGGTATTCGCAGTATATTCCTTTTTACTCTTGAAAGTCCTCATCGGGTGTTCAGTCTTAGAAAAACCTATATGACAATAACCACACTGAAGATTCCCGTGCACAGAGTTTTTATAGGCCGATTCATTTATAGAAAGGGATAGCAATTCGCCACTCTTCAGGGCCATGCTAAGGTCATATTTATGGCAGGTGAGGCAATATTGTGTTTCATTTACACCTTTTTTCCAGTCAGATATGCTTTTAATATAATGCGAACCATGACATTCAACACATGCAAGCGTCTTGGCCTTAGTTATCAAATAACCATGCATTGGTTTTTTTCTAAGCTGGTCATCTGTATGGCACATCGTGCATACTATGGAAGCATTCGCAGTATACTCCTTTTTGCTTTTGATCTTCCTTACTGGATGGTTCTCCATCGAGATGTCCATATGGCAACCGGCGCAGCCGATAACGTTATGGATAGAATCTGCAAATTCATCGCCATTTATATATAAAGCGAGTATCTCCTTATCGTCCAACTGTTTGGTCAAATCCTTGCTTGAGTGACAGCCGAGACACATCTGGGCCTCATCTGAAAGAACACCCTTTGCAACATAGGCATATACAGGGAAAATCATGAAAACAAGAAGCAGGGATATAAATATCTTTCTTCTATTATTCATCATAACCCCCTTGGACTTTTGAGCATAAACATGACTTTTATGGAAGCAATTTATAGCATATCTGAAAGTATAAATGCAAGTGCAATCTTTCAAGTCCCAAATGCCGATAGAAATTGTCATGCTGCCCTGAACTTGATTCAGGGTATTTTCAGTATCTCTTTAATTCCAGTATTTTTGAGGACTATCAGATAATTTAGTAAGAAGATACCCCTGACAAGGGCAGTAGCAAGCGTCTCAAAAAAGAAATCTCCCAACTTCCGCTGGAGTGACTCGTTAGGTTTTATGTTAATTTCTTAATTATATGCTTTGCGAGACTATCATTGATGTCTCTATGCCGTGGGGTTGGCTAAGCAACTTTCGATTTCGGATTTTGATACCAGTCGTGTTTTCCTCCATGCCTAATAAAGACACAGCCCATCTTTTCAATCTCTCTTATTAAATCTGTTCTTTTCAAGAGACTTGGAGTTCTGCAACTTTACGCACACAAGGAATATGCCCGCTGGCAAGTTCTTTGAAAATATCTCTTAGATTTTCTTCAAGTTCTTCAATTGACTCCCCTTGCGTCATGTAATCAGGATACTCTTCTAAATATCCAAGCCACATCCCCTCGTCCTGCCAATAAATATATTTCATTTTTTCCATACCTCATTATAATCACGACGGCGAGCAAACTTCAAATCATTCTTTCTGACCTAATGCGGCAGTTGAGCAGTGCCCCGAAGGGGCATCTGTCTCGAACTCCTGGTTCTCCCG
>JBFMAM010000143.1:0-5149 GCA_040755805.1 Nitrospirota bacterium | reverse complement strand
ACTTAAATCCGGAATGCTGATTACCGAGGTAGATATCTTTACTATCATAATGGGGAAAACAATTGAATATTACACTAAGGCTTTTCCAAACATAAAACACCATAATGAACCAGTTACACTTTCAGAAGCTCTCCATGAGATGAAAGATTTTGCTGAACATGTAACCGAAAACGCTCAACCTGAACAACCATTAGTATCAAAGTATTATGCTAAGAAGGTAGAGCAACTGACATTGTTTATAAGAGAGTCAAAAGAAAAATACGGAGTAAGAACTCTTCAAGAGAAATAATTGGTAAAGATAAGGGTCAGATCTTGAATTGTGAATTGAGATTTACCTTGACCCACAAATAGATGGTATAAGGGAAACATGGCTAAATTGATACCTGTCGAATCAAGCATGATTCAAGCTGTAGGCTATAACCCCAAGACGCGCATACTGGAAGTCGTTTTCAATAGCGGTAGGACATACCGCTATGAGGATGTGCCACTCGAGGTATACAAAGAACTAATGGCCGCTGATTCGAAAGGGCGATACATGCGATCAGAGATTATAGGCGTGTATCCCGACTATCCAGTTTTAGGCCGAAAGGGAAGATAATTATTCAGACTTTCTTGAGGTGGGGTCATTCACAAATTGCATTTTGATCAAACGGGAATTGTCTAAATGAAGGAAACGACCACTTTTATTCCCTCTTTTTGAATGGTCTTTGCTTACTATAAGCGACTGACAGTAAGTCAGAAGCATGCATACGATAAAAGTGATGGAGTAACCTCTGTAAGAATCCCCAATGCCTCAGAGCTTCATCCTCTTGTCAATGCCCTTGAGACATCGCTTAAAAAAGAAGACAGGAAAAGAACAGAAATACTCTCTCAGAAACTTATTTCAGCTCTAACAGCACGCCTTAAGGTTCCTGCTATCAGGGTAAAGGTGCTTGCAGTTAGACCGCATAATTCAAGAGGTGAGTTGCACGGGCTTTATAATCCTCGTACAGGACAGCTTCATGCAATTATGGATGTATGGATGCGTACGGCACAGCAAAAAAGAGTGGTTGCCTTTAAAACTTTTCTAAGGACACTCCTTCATGAGATTTGCCATCATCTTGATTATGAATATTTCAGGTTCTCATACTCTTTTCATACGGAAGGATTTTACAAGCGCGAGTCAAGCCTTTTCCATCAGCTTGTGGATAAATAATAAATGAGAAGGGAATAAAGGATACAATAAAAAGAGGGAAATGGCGTAATATTATTTTCTCCCTAGGTCTCAAGAAAATCTATGGTATATGCCTCTAATGTATCTTCAGGATGTTTTGAGTGATATTTCATTATGGCTTTAGCAATAGTGGAAAATTTATCACCTGGCAAGGTATGCGGGATGATAAGCACTCCAGTATGTGGACGATGCTCATTAAAAAACTGAACTGTCAGGCGGATAAAGTCATTTCTATTGCGGGTTACAAGACACCTGCCCTCAGAAGATGCCCGCTCCAATTGTTCTAAATCTGCAGCCTGTAACATTTCAACTTCATGGGCACTGACCGCATCTATATGATGTTTCCTGAGTACCTCTGCAATCTTGGGACTGAGATCTTCATCAAGGTAGTATTTCAACGACTCCCTCTAACGAGAAAAGGGTGTTTTTTGTGAACTTGCTCTCTGTTCAATTCTTCATTCTGTTTAATGAGACCGTCAATCTCTTCTTTGTATGCTATGTAGTAGCCTATACCTGCTCTGAGTTGCTGCTCAGTAAGCCAGTGATATGCTTTACGCAGACGAGTAAAATTTTCAGAAACACCTTTATAAGTTGCAATAATCTCCCAGACCTCTATACCTGTGCCTGCAATCCGTGCCCTCCTTCCTGTAGTCCCTTCGGTAAAAATAATACCCGGACAGCGTTTCAGCCGCACCGCTTCTTCAAGTAGCTCATTTGCAACAGCAGAAAACTCTTTGCCTGAATCCCTTGATATCTGTTCAATCTCTTTAAGTGTTTTCTCCTGAATCCTGATGCTTTTTTGAATCGTTGGCATAAGTATCCCCCCTTTCATCTCATTGGGTTTCATTGTATGTCATTATATTACATTGTGATGATAACTCATGTCAAGTAAGCAAGCCGCCTATGCAGGATGCTTCGGCTATTTTCAACAGTTTACGAAAATAGGTCAGGCATCTTGCCTGACCTAAGCCTTAAATTTGCTAAACCACAGTAATATACTCAACAGTTGCAAAATTTATTTCCAATATGGCTGGCAGATATGCTGAAAAAGCTTTACCAGCGACACCTTATGGACCTTTAGTCTGGCCAGCCAGTCTCTTTGCAAAATGCACTAAAGGTTAAATGTACAGTCATGTGTATCAGAATAAAATCTTGTCGCTTTGTAAAGGTTCTTCAGCTCGTCTGCCAGCCTTTTTATGCAACATTTGAGTATAATTAAAATGTAAAATAGATAAAATATTTACATGAATAATTTACGTATCAAATCAATCGTCTTACTACTTATCTTGTTTATTATTACTAATCTAACCCTAGCATTTGGATGGTATGATGAGACACACCTTGCCATAGCAAAGGCTGCTGGATACACTAAATGGTACAATGCTGTGGGAGCGGATATTACAAAGACGAAAGCAGGCAGTATTGAATTTTATAACCACTATTTCAACAACAATAGCGATGTTGAAGTCACCCCTGAAATGGTTATATCACAAATCAGTAAATATAATAATCCAGCTGATAAAGAAGGACATCTGTACGGAGCCATTATTGCTTCATTGCGTGAGTACAAAAGGACTGTACAAGCCGGTAAGTATCCGGAATATCACATCGCCTTCTGTGTTCATTATGTAGGTGATTTATCCCAACCCCTACATAACATTCCATATGACGATTTTAATAAAACTCATCATGATATCAACGACGGAGTTGTTGAGGCTGAAGTTTTGAAAAATATTGCCCGTATAGAAAAAAACATGTATCCCATTAATTTAAGGCCAAACTTTTTTGAGGAAGACCTGTCAAAGGAGATTGCACGCATTGCCAACCTCTCAAGAAAACTGGGTTATAAATTGAGAACAGAAAACAGGGATATGACAAAGGAAGAAGCTTATGTACAGCTTGGCCACAGTGTATCTTTATTAAAGGCAGTTCTGAAATACCTTAAACCTAAAAAAGGCAATAAACCAGGACACAGAGAAAGACACTGATAAATATAAGAGAAAAAGAAATTTCTCTGTGCACTCATTGAGTAAGGACAATAAAATATCATTTTACAAATTCAATATATGAGAACACAGAGAAATACAAGGAATTATGTGGGTTTAAAAAATTTCAAGTCTTTCTCCGTGTTCTCTGTGGTTTTAAAATCGCTCAATTTAGGTTTAAAAAAATTGACTGATAAAAGGTAGCGACTATCTCTCGATTCTGTTGGCAAGCCTTTTTCAGCATATCTGCCTCCAATATACAAAAAAATTTTATGCAACTGATAGGTAAAGATATAGCAAAAGAATTCCCGGTAGTTTGGAAGATTTTGAAAAGGCAGGTAAAAAACCTCCAGATTCCATGGCTCGAGAACCTTACCTCTCTCGAAAGAGACCCATTTAAAATACTCATCTCCTGTATCCTTAGCCTGAGGACACAGGATAGAACCACTGGAGGTGCATCTCAAAGGCTATTTAAACTGGCATCTACCCCTGAGCAGATGGCAAGACTTTCTGTTAAGACGATTCAGGCTGCCATATACCCTGTTGGGTTTTTCAGGGTAAAGGCCCAAAGGATTAAGGAGATTAGCAGAGAGATTGTCGAAAGATTTAACTCCAGAGTTCCTGAAACCCTTGAAGAGCTCCTGAAGATAAAAGGGATTGGAAGAAAGACTGCCAACCTTGTTATAACACTCGGTTATAATAAATTTGGTATCTGTGTTGACACTCATGTACACAGGATTGTAAACAGATGGGGGATTGTGACGACAAAGAATCCCATCGAGACAGAATTCAGGCTAAGAGATATACTACCAAAAAGATATTGGAGGCAACTTAATGGTATTCTGGTTGCCTTGGGGCAAAGGATATGTAACCCCATCTCTCCAATCTGCTCGGAATGCAAAATAAATATTTACTGTGATAAGGTAGGGGTAAAGATTCATAGATGATTATTGGGATTCCAAAAGAAATTAAACCTGAAGAAAATCGTGTAGCTATTGTTCCTGGTGGTGTAGAAACCTTAGTTCATAAAGGACATGAGGTAATAATAGAGAAAGAGGCAGGAATTGGTAGTGGCTTTAGCGATGAAGAATATACAAGAGCCGGGGCTAAAATTGCAATTAGGCGTGAAGATATTTTTGCTGAAGCAGATCTTATTCTGAAAGTAAAAGAACCCTTGCCAGAGGAATACAAACTTCTTAGGGCTGGACAGATTTTATTCACCTATTTCCATCTTGCTGCTTCAGAGAAGCTCACGCTTAATCTTTTGAAAAGAAAGATTGTAGGAATAGCATACGAAACTGTGCAGACAGAGGATGGTTTTCTGCCTCTTTTAGCTCCTATGAGTGAAATTGCAGGAAGGATGGCACCTCAAGAAGGGGCAAAGTATTTAGAAAAACCTTTCGGGGGGAGAGGAATTCTTTTAGGAGGTGTGGCTGGAGTTCCACCGGCTAATGTAGTAATCTTGGGAGGAGGAACCGTAGGTTATAATGCTACCCGTATTGCGTTAGGTATGGGTGCATCTGTGACTGTTCTAGATATAAATCCTCGTAAATTAATAAGGATTGACGAAATCTTTCAGGGAAGAGTTACTACAATGATTGCTGATAATTATAATTTAAGAATGGTAGTTAGCTATGCTGATCTCCTTATCGGAGCTGTCCTGGTCCCTGGAGCTAAAGCCCCTAAACTAATTTCTCGGGAAATGCTGAAGACCATGAGACCAGGGGCAGTTTTGTTGGATGTGTCTATTGATCAAGGCGGATGTGCAGAAACCTCTCGCCCAACTACACATTCTCATCCCATATATGAGGAGGAAGGAATAATTCATTATGCTGTGGCTAATATGCCGGGGGCAGTTCCTCGGACATCTACTCGTGCCTTGACCCTTAATACCTTTCCATATGTCCTTGAGATTGTGGATAAGGGCTGGAGAAAAGCTGCAAGAGAAAAT
>JBFMAM010000142.1:0-5191 GCA_040755805.1 Nitrospirota bacterium | reverse complement strand
AAGCTTAAGGATGTTATAAATCTTCGAAGGGAACCTCTCCTTTAGCCAGGAAGATAGACTTTTACCTATAGCTGGTTTTTCCTTTGTAACTGTTTCTTCTATCTTTCTGCGTCTTAGAGACTCCTCATAAAGTGTGCGAAGCAGGTCTGTCCTTGTGATTGCGCCAATGATCCTGCCGTTCTCTAAAACAGGCATAAACCTCTGGTTCTGCTCGATCATTAAAGTCTCTATCTCTCCGATCGGGGTATGAGGGCCTACAGTTATTGCGTCTGTCGTTGAGAATTCTATTGACCTGTTTTTTCCAAAACCATGGAAGATGGTCTTCTCCACAACCTCGCGCGATATAAGTCCGGCATATCTTTCTTCCCTCAAGACTGGCAGTACATTGACCCCGTACCGGGTCATCATCGCCTCTGCCTCTTTGATAGAAGCATCCCCCTGGATACTGATAACAGGACTTGTCATTATATCAGATGCAACCTTGCCAGGCTTTACACATTTATGTAGTAGTTCCGTTATTCTTTCCTCAACGACTTCGAGCGACGCCTCTTTTATTGTGGCCGAGGCAGCTGTCGAATGTCCTCCACCTCCGAATTCTCTCATTAACTTTGAGACATCGAGCTCTGGAACCTTGCTCCTTGCAACCATCAATATTTTCCCTTCCATGCTGAGCAGAACAACCACCGTGTCAATATCTTCTATCTCCATCATCCTGTGGGCAAGGTGGGCTGCATCTCCAAAATAGCTCTCACGGGATGCCTTTGCCACTCTTATCCTTATTCCACCTATAACCATCTCTTTTGATGACTGAACAAGCTCATTAAGAAGGTCAAGCTCTTCCATGCTTAATTCCATTTTTAAAAAGCTCGAAACTATATTAAGGTTTGCCCCCCTCTTTAGAAGATATGAAACAGCAAGTAGGTCCCGCTCTGTCGTAGAAGGGAAGAGAAGACACCCTGTCTCCTCATATATTCCTAAGGCAAGTATAGTTGCCTCGATAGGCGTGGGGTGTAATCTCCTGTTTTTCAATATCTCTGTAAAGATGGTAGCAGTTGCCCCTACATTCTCAATCTTTTCGACCTCCCCCCTGATATCACCTTCATTGAATGGATGGTGGTCGTAGATATGTATCTTTACGTCCTTGTTGGAAAGTAGTTCTACAAAGGGGCCAATCCTGCCTGGTATCTTTGTATCAACTATAATCAACCTTGTAACATTTAAAAGGTCAATGTCCTTTATGCGCTTTATCTGCACAGGTTGGAATGCCTCTATGAAATCTCTCAGTTTCTTCTCCTGAGAGCCCGGGAAGACTATCTCTGCATCAGGGTACAGCTTCTTTGCAGCGATCATCGATGCAAGGGAATCAAAGTCGGCGTTTATATGAGAGGTTATGATATCCATAATTTATTTTAACCTAATTACGCATGTATTACCTGGTTTACTTTAGGGCCTCGCCCTAATAGAAAACGTCTATCGGTTACGGTAACGAAGCCCGTTTCGTTTAGCGGTTAAGTTATTCGTAGAAAACGTTACCAATGAACGTTCTACGATACGAGCCCTGTTAGATAGTAATTATTATCTAACAGGGCGAGCTTCGTAACCGTTTAACGCCATACCGCCCTACGCCTCTCAAACTTCAAATCACCAATTACTAATGGGCAAACTATGTTTGGTTATTGTTCCGCCTGAGGCGGATTGGTTATTGATTATTCTGAGGAAGGATATACAGCAATCTGATCGCGTCCCTTATTCTTAGCTGTAAACAGTGCATTATCAGCGAGGGTAATAAGGTCATCCGTGGTCTCTATCTTTTTATCAGAGGTGCAGGCTATGCCCATACTCATAGTAATTTTATCTTCTTTCCCGAGACCCATAAACTGATATTCACTTACCAACTTCCTGATTCGCTCGGCCTCGTGTATGGCACCCTTCAAGGATGTTTGTGGCAGGAGCATTATAAATTCTTCACCCCCATATCTGGCAAAGACATCAGACTTCCTGACATGGCCTCTCACGAGTTGTGCAAATTCTCTAAGGACGATATCGCCAATCCTGTGACCATAGGTATCATTAATCTTTTTGAAGTAGTCTATATCTAACATCATGCAACTTAATGGGATTTTGTATCTTACCGCCCTGCTGAATTCCTCCTCAAGCCTGTTGTAGAAATATCTGATATTATAGATTCCTGTAAGGTAATCTGTTATGGCAAGCCTCTCGAGCATTGTTTTTTCTCTATTTAGCCTATCATACAGGAAGGCATTATTAAGGGCATTTGCAGATGCATTTGCAATAGCAGTGCATAGTCTGATCTCTCTTTTTGTAAATGGGTAACCTTTTCTTGACGCCCTCAGTAATAATGTGCCTATGACCTCGTTACGAAAGATCACAGGTATCACCATAATAGAGCGAATACCTATTAGCGCAATTATATCCCTTACATCTTTCATTATAGGGTCCTTTAACACATCTTTTACAACTACAGGCTTTTTTAAGGATAAGACCTTCCTTATCTCAGGGTATTTCTGTAAGTCAAGTTTTAGATTTGTGATCTCGGGGCTTTCGGATGTAGAGACAACATATGCATATCTTTGATCCTCAACATCTATGCTGATCATAGAACATCTTGTTACATTTATCATCTCTGATATCTTCTTCACAACAAGATAGAGTACCTCCTGCGGGTTGAGGGTTGATGAAAAAAGATATATAAGCTCTATAAGGGCATCGAGGTCTTTCTTTTTCTTGTAAAGGTTCTCGAACCAGCTTCTTCTCTCTACGGCTACCCCGAGTTTATGTTCAAGATCTTCCTTATAGAAAGGGCTGAGTAGATAACATTCCACACCAGATTTGACCACAGAACGAATGCCGTTAGTCACATTAGTGGATACCATAGCTATTACAGGGCATTTAACCTCTAAAGGTCTTATATGCTGAAGCCCATCTGGACTATTAACAATCAAGGCAGCAGGCCTTCTTTCAGCAAGTTCCCTCCTTAAGGCTGCCCTATCTCTTTTTATAAAGTGGGCTGAATAATCATCCCTCCCCGTAAAGAAGGATCTAAGGAATTTCAGGACCTCCTTATCTTTTTCATAAATTAGTATCTCTTTTTTCTTCTTCATTTACTCCGAAATAAACGAAGGGTTTGATACTTTTACATAATTTTGCTCCGAAAATAACCTTTCTCAAATCTCATTCTTGCCATTGCTGTCATTGACCCGAAAATACCCCTCTTTGGCAAAGAGGGGTTAGCCAAAGGCTCATGAGCGTTCGGGTTTAATTATTACAAAAATCCCTTAAAAATGTCTATTAAAAATTTTGAAAGCAACTATTATACTATTATTTTTTATTTCCGCAGCGCCTTCACGAGAGAATCATAGCTCATTGTGTTTAAGATATCTCCCTTCTCAAGCCAGCCCCTTCTGGCGATCGAGACCCCATAGGCCATGTAGTCGAACTGGTTGGTTACATGTGTATCTGTGCTTATTACTAGGGGTATCCCCATCTCTTTTGCCATCTTTGCATATACATCGTTTAAATCCAGCCTTAGGGGGTATGCATTTATCTCGATAGCCGTACCTGTTTCTTTAGCCACCTTAAGAATCTCATTCATGTCAACATCATAGGATTCCCTTTCTCCGATTAATCTGCCAGTTGGATGGGCGACGATCGTGACATAAGGGTTTCTCATGGCAGATGCCAGTCTCTTTGTGATTTGCTCTTTATTTTGCCTGAAACCTGAGTGAATTGAGGCAACAACAATATCCATCTCTTTGAGGACGTCATCGGGAAGATCCATATGTCCATCACTCCTTATATCTACCTCGATACCCGCAATCAGCCTGAATCCCTTCAATCTTTTATTTATTGCGTCTATCTCCTTCTTTTCTTCCATCAACCTCTCTGCACTCAGTCCCCTTGCTATACCGAGACCCTTCGAGTGGTCTGTTATTGCTATATATTCATATCCCCTTTTCTTAGCCTCATCTATAAGTTCCTTAAAATCGTGGCTTCCATCACTCCATTTACTGTGGACATGAAGATCGCCCTTTATATCACCGAGCTCAACGAGCTTCGGCAGCCTTCCAGCCAGTGCTGCCTCAACCTCGCCTGTGTCCTCCCTTAGTTCTGGTGGTATGTATGGAATGCCCAAAATCCTGTATACGTCTTCTTCTTCTTTCCCACCGAGCTTTTTGTCATCTCTTTCTCTAAATATTCCGTATTCATTTATCTTTAGGCCTGATTTCATGGCCATCTCCCTCAATCTTATGTTATGTGCCTTGCTACCTGTAAAGTATGCCAATGCAGCGCCAAAGCTATCTTCCTCAACAACGCGAAGGTCAACCTGCAACCCTTCATGGATTATAATGCTTGATTTTGTTGGTCCATGCATCAGGATATCCTTAACATGTGGCAGGTGGACAAAGGCATTCATTACCTCTTTAGGATTTTCTGATGTGGCAAGTATATCTATGTCCTTAATCGTATCCTTCCACCTCCTGATGCTTCCTGCAAGGCTTATCTTTTTTACAGGGGCCTTTTTTGATAGATGCTCTAATATATTATTGGCAATGGGAAGAACCCTACCAATAGGCTGCCTTTCCATCCCCCTTTTCAACATCTCGATACCCTTGAGTATATTTTCCTCTGTCTTCTCCTTTATGCCGGGAAGCCCTCTGAGCTTGTGTTCCCTGGCAAGCTGTTCAAGGGTTTCTAAATCTTTTACCCTTAATCTTTCGAAGAGGAGTTTTGCAGTCTTCGGGCCAAGGCTGGGGATTGAAAGGAGTATACTGAGGCCTTCAGGCACCTCTTTCTTGAGGTCTTCATAAAACTGGAGCCTTCCTGTTTTGACATACTCCTCTATCTTGCCTGCGAGGTCCTGTCCGATTCCAGGGATTTTTATAAGTTCCTCTTTTGGTGTTTCAGCAACGTCTCTGGAAAGTCCCTCTATATTCTGTGCTGCGCGTCTGTAGGCCCTTATCCTGAAGGGGTTTTCACCCTTTATCTCGAGCAGGTCCGCAATGTCATTGAAAATCCTCGCAATCTCCTGATTCTTCATAAGTAAACCCTGTTATTGCATAAATTTATTTAATCATACAGACTAAATATAGATACATCAAGCATTTATTCAAGTTTTGTTCGTTATCAGAGGACTTCACTTTTAGTGACATCCATGAATAAATGTCTGACT
>JBFMAM010000141.1:0-5193 GCA_040755805.1 Nitrospirota bacterium | reverse complement strand
TTCGGAGCTAAATGTCGACCCACGCACTGCGGAGAAAATAAGTGATTATATGGTGAATGTCAGAGCGATTCTCTCATATGCATTTCTGGGCAAGAACGACAAATTCCTTGGCATTCTGAGCATTGACATCCGAGACTCGGATACTGCCCCAGATGTGAACAAGAGAGTTCTGAAAATCGTTCCATCAACTTCCATTTCCGGCAGTCAGGGGGATGGATTTGCTATTAATGCTGATGATGTTAGTAATATCTTGATTCCCGTTGGCAAAACGCTTGAGTCTTTTGAGCATTTTAAGGTCAACGTGTAATTTAGAGTGAATGGGTTGCGGTCCATGAGCAGTAAATGTGTAGAGAAGGGTCCGCGGAAAACTTTATAAGTCTAGTAGAATTAGCTATATTATGTTCACATATTTCGATGACTCAACGCAGTGGTCTGCCTCTTATACGGGTCTCTACAATGCACCAAGACCACAGGCGCTTGAGTCGTATTCCTTTTGGAGGAAGGTAGGTAAGAGTATGTTTTATTTCTTTGGTTACCTCTTTAATGGAAGAGATGGCCAGCAATGCGACTCTGGGTTGTCCCCAGCGGAATTAGATGAAGTAAGACTCATGAAGCAAGATCTTAGAAACAGTCTTCCGAACGAATTCGTTCTATCGGGCCAGAAGTACCCCGACCTATATTTTAGAGCAGACCCAGCCATTTCTGGGAAATATGTGGCAGTCGTTGACAGGAGTATTCTTTTCGGCCACTCAAATTCCCAAAGCGAGTGAAAAAACAAGACCACAGCATTATTAGTCAATATCGTCTGTTTTTTGAACAACATTCCCAACCGGAAGTGTGGGGTTCTTTTCTATCAACAACACATAATTAGATACAACTCCAGTTTAAGTGGTGATATATTCCTCTAATTCTAATATCTTTCTTCCCCTTTTCAGCTCCCTTTATTTTTCATGAACGCTATTTTCTTGGCTCAGTAAGTTTTTCCTTCTTCGAAGCCACTCGCATTTCTGGAGGTTCCGCTCTCAGAAATTCTCGTTGAAAAACATATCTATCCAAGAAAATATGAGACGCTATGAAAAATAAATTTACACAGCTGAAAGGAGGTGATGGAAAGATGCAAGAAACTCAAGTTAAAGGAGACAAGCCAGACTTCAGAGGCACTCTTGATCTCGCTGCCTGGTTTAACACAGACAAGAATGGCAAAACCTATTTGTCTGTGGTAGTTGGAAACAGGCTAAATCTGTTTCCGGTTGATCAAGAAGTTGTGCAGAAAAGAATCGAGAATATATTCGAGTAATTCTGCTCGGCTTTATTCATTCCTTCTCTTTCTTTTTCTTTTCATTTCACTCATTCTCTGTCTCATATTCACTCCCTTCTTGCTTCTTCCTCAAGACTGACGCAATCCCTTTAAAGATAGCTCTATCCTATGCCTGATGACAGACTTTGAGGAAATAAAATGTCGTGTAACTATCAGAGACATCTTGAATAGTCTAGGCTATTACCCGAAGAAAAGGCGTATGGCTTGCCCGATTCACAGGGGAAAGAACAGGACCTCATTCTCTTTTTCAGAGCATTATTATCACTGTTTCAGCTGCGGCGCTTCTGGGGGATTGGTTGACCTGTTAGTAGAGCTTAAGGGAATGGATAGAAGAGGGGCACTTGAATATCTTTCAAGGCTTGCGGGAATTTCTCATACAAGTGCCCCGTCCAAACCAAATGCGAGAATGCCGACTCGTTATCGCCCAAAATCTATCTCTCATGAAGACCAGAATCTGCGTGAGCTTGAGTTCAGGTTGGAGGTTTTAGACATCCTTCGAGACTTTTATACCTGGGAGTTGAAGAACGCGAGGAGGAGAAAGAGAGAAGGAACGATCAGCTTGGCTGCGTTCTACTCGGCAACTCAGTATTACGACTATGTCTTGGAAGAACTGGATGAGGAGTATGTTTGGACTAGATACTATAAGAGAATTGAAATGAGGAATAAGTGACTTGGTAGTCGTATTGGGGAAAAGCAAAATCGTCAGAGCGCTGCATACTTTATCGCTGGTCGTGCAACAGCCCCGAGATTGCTCCTGGGGCTGTACTATGCGATTTTGAAGATTATGATTCAGGTGGCCAAACTAGTTCTTTGTTGGCTGAATTAATCTCCAAGTGACAGCGCTATTGCACTGCCTGCAAGGTGGAAAGGTGTCTCCCTTACTCAAAGCAATCTGCGTTTTACAGCGGCAATCGCTTTGATAGATGCCTGATTGTTCACACTTCTGACCAGTGTGCGGCATAGAAATTATTCCTCCATTGGACTAAATTGGTACACCATGATTTGGCCTCTCAACCATGTGCTGATGCTCAAGTCCTGCAAGCATCATGACTTAATTCAATAATCTTCTCTGCCAAATAAGTCATTCATTATCGGTCATGACCTAGAATTTGCTTGGCAATGACTCACAGTTTCCATAAAACTCTGCTTACTAAACGACACCCCACCGAAAAGCACAGCTCATTGTTTATGTTGAAGCCTGGGCCACCACCGCTGCTGGGCTGAAAGCTAACCCTGGCTTTGAATACCTTCTTTTCTTGGTTTCTTGAAGGAATTCTTGGCCGGACAGTAATGCTCAATGAGCAGGCTGAGCCTCTCCTGTATCCTGGAAGTTTAAGCTCTGTCTTCATTATTGCTGGTAAGCGTTCAAATGACACCTTGCCGGATGCATAAGCCTTGCCCGAGGCTTCTGAAGTTATGCTAACAGTGACAGCGCATTCAGAATCAAATGGCGCCTTTGAAAAAGATATCTCATCAATAATAAGAGAAATATATTCAGTTGCCTTTTCCATGATATGATTAATCGAACTTGCCACTGCCAGAAATGGGCAGTATGAAAATCAGAAAAATTGAATTTTGAATTTTTCTTGCAGAAGTATATCAGGAAATTATGAAATCTCTCATTGTCTATGATTGAGCTTGTAACCTTATGGAAATCAAGAATTTCTTCATGGAACTCAGGAGGAATAAATTCTTCCTAAATTCACTGTAGTAGGAATTTATAATCCATAATCTGCGTTTTCATGGATCAGAAATTGACATCAAGCCTTTTTGAATCCGAGCCTTTGAATAGCGGACGCAACTTTCATATCTGATGTCAAGACTCCATTTATGCACAAATTTTGCCCATTTGTTTTCATGATTCTTATTTGTAGATAATTCCTGTCGATAATCTTAATAAGGAGAAGCATATAGATTAGTTTGCACAGGGCTTAGGGTTCTTCTCTATATGGCAAGAAGAAAGCAAAATCGGTGAGTCCATGAAAAGTATAGAAAATAGCAGGCTGTCTGTTCCCACTATTGACATTGATTTTAGTGTCGGTGATTGGATGAACAGTGTACCTATTCCAGGATGGATCTGCGATTCTGAGGCAAAAAGAATATCATTTAATCCTGAATGGTACTCTTTTAGCAATTGCAGGAAAAGTGATATCACACTCGATAAATGGTTAGAGATAGTTCATCCGGATGACAGGGAAAAATGGCTGAGGCGTATTGCGCATTTTGTTGAAGGAGAATCTAAAGTAGTTGTGCCGATTGAGTACAGACATTTTCATTGCTCAGGTGAATACAGATGGGTAATTGATAGAGTAACAATTATAAAGGATTCTGACGAGAACATTTTAGGACTGGCAGGTTTTATCATTGATATCGATGAGCGCAAGGAATTTGAATTTGCTTTGAGTGATAGAAAGGAGAGGTTTGAAAGCCTCTACAACGGCGCCCAAATTGGCTTATACAAACGAAGCTTTCAGACAGGACAGATGCTGGAATGCAATGAATTCATGGCGCGAATATTTGAGTATGACAATGTCGAGGATATGCAGACCAATTTTAAATTGAATGAGTGTTATGTGTCAAAAGATGACCTTGAATATGTTTCTGACCAGCTTCGGCGATTTGGAGAGATTCAAGGATTCAGGGGCCGATTCCGGACCAAAAAAAACAATATAATTTGGATTGAGGTGTCAGCGAAAGCCAATCCTGAAATAGCCTATGTTGAAGGATTTGCCTATGACATTACAAAACTTGCTGAGTCAGAGGAACAGATATTGCAGCTTTCAAAGGCAGTAGAGCAGAGCCCTGTTTCAATTGTAATAACTGATACTCAAGGCAGAATCGAATATGTAAACCCCAAATTCACTGAATTAACTGGATATGATTCATCAGAGGTAATTGGCAAGAACCCATCTATTCTCAAATCAGGGCATTACAGCACCAAAGACTATCAATTGCTCTGGAGCACAATATTGAGCGGACAAGAGTGGGTAGGTGAATTTCTTAACAAGAATAAAGCAGGGAAACTGTTTTGGGAAAGCGCCAGAATCAGTCCAATCAGAGACAGCAATGGAGTAATAAAGCACTTTCTTGCTATCAAGGAGGATATAACAGAACAGAAGAAGGCAGAGAAAAAGGCGCGGGAGCAATATAGGTTTATTCAGACCCTTATCGATTCAATACCGACACCAGTATTCTATAAAGATAGAAATCATCAATATCTGGGCTGCAATAAGGCTTTTGAGCAAATACTGGGACTAAGTAAGGAGCAGATAATTGGAAAGACTGTTTTAGAAATGAGCTCTGACACTGACCCACAACTCCATTTTGAAATTGACCAAGAGCTTCTTAATAAAGGCGGCTCAAAGCAGTACGAAAGCACCTTGAAGACCGCCTCAGGCGACCACAAGCAGCTTATGAATTTCAAGGCTACTTTCAAAGATGAGAGTGGAAACATTGCCGGTATAATTGCTTCAATATTAGATATTACTGAGCACAAGCGGCTAGAAACCGCGCTCCGAAATTCGAGGAATTTTCTCCAGATCATTATTGACGCTATTGGGGACCCGATCTTTGTTAAGGATGATAAACATCGTCATATTTTAGATAATGAAGCGCTTTCTCGTCTGCTCGGCCGAACTAAAGAAGAATTACATGAGCGTACTGACTATGATTTTCTGCCAAGAGAGCAGGTGGAGATATTCTGGAAACAGGACGACCTTGTTCTTAAGACTGAAGCCGAAAATGTGAACGAAGAATATATAACAGACAGTACTGGTTCAGTCCGCACAATCATAACTAAGAAGAATTGCTTTGCTGACCCTGCAGGCAACAAATTCATAGTAGGCGTAATTAGGGACATAACGGAAATCAGGACT
>JBFMAM010000140.1:0-5200 GCA_040755805.1 Nitrospirota bacterium | reverse complement strand
TATGATTGGAACACTTCTTCAGGAGATTGGGATAAGTCTACCAAAATTAAACGCTGGGCATTTACCACCTCCGGGGACAAGGAAGTCTGGGTAGAAGTAAAAGACGGAGGTGGTAGTACTGCTACTTGCTATGCTAACATTTTTGTCCATCCGGGCTACGCAATTATCGTAGCAGGCCAGGGCAGGTGGGTACCGGGCGATAAGCACGCTATCGATCATGCTGCTAATAATGCATATAGAGTTCTTCGCAATTTAGGTTTTGATGACGATCATATTTTTTATCTTAACTCCAAACGTCCTCAGGATGTTGATGAAGACAAAGATAAAGATAATGAACCTGATGAAGTAGATGACTATGCTTTATTTAGTGTCTTCAAAAGTACCATAAACGAAATTAAAAATAAGATAATGGATAGACCAATTCCACTTATCTTATATATAGTGGGACATGGGCATATAGACTTCTTTGAATTTGATAGTCGTGTTGGGGAAGAAGGTTTCCTTTGGGTTTCCTATTCTAATCCGCTTGGACTAAAAGAGATGCTCGATGATTTTTCAAGCGAAACTCCAATGCTTATTGTCATTGGTTCATGCTATTCAGGGTCGTTCATAACGTCCACCAAAGAAAGCCCAGGAAGCATTTCAGCTCAAAATAAAATTATAATCACTGCAGCTCATGACGATCTACCATTTGGAGTTGTACCCTACTTCGATTGGTCTTGGTCTAGCGACAGGTTCTGGGGAAATTTAAACCAAGGATTGGTTGTCAAGGAAGCATTCGTTAAAAATTTCACTGCATCAGATGCAACTTTTCGATGGCTTGATGATAATGGAGACAAGAAAGCCCATGGACCTCTTTACTTGGGAGATGATGGGAAGCTCGCAGCTACAACACAAATAGGTATACCTGGCGTTGAAATGTTAGCACTGACACCTTGGTACTTGGTGTGGAAACGCAGCCCCGGCGAACTTCGTGTTTATGATTCCCTAAACCGGGTGACCGGTTTAGTCAACGGAGAAGTTAGAGAAGAGATTCCAAATTCAAGTTATGACAGAAAAAATGAGATGGTGGCAATCTTTTCTCCGTCTGATACATATCGCTATGATGTGGTAGGTACAGATGAGGGAACTTATGGATTAGAGATAGTTTCCATTAAAGGCAACGAGGCTATTACCTTTACTGCTACTGATATTCCTACATCCTCTGAAGCAATACACCAATATACTATCGATTGGGATGTCCTTTCTCAAAACAAAGAAGGAGTTACTGTACAGGTAGACTCTGATGGCGATGGTATTTTTGAGCAGACTATTGTTTCAGATAATGAACTTACTCAGGATGAGTTTATAACAGCTACTGCTATCCCTGGCGACTTTGATAAAGATGGTGATGTAGATCAAAACGACCTGAATATCCTCCTTTCATACAGGAATAAACCTGCAAGTAATTGCCCTCAGTGTGATCTTGATGGAGATAGCAAAATCACTGTCCTTGATGCAAGAAAGTTGGTTCTTCTCTGCACAAGACCGAGGTGTGCAAGATGAAGTGAGAAGCGATACCATATCCGAGATATGGTCAGATGAGGTAGAGACTGTATGCAAGGGATGTGGAAGGACCATATCACGGGACATGAAACCTACATGCATTGAATGGTGCCCTGCAGCCAAAGAATGTGTTGGCATCGAAAAGTATGAGAGGTTGATAAAAGGCAAGAAGAAGGGATAAATGGCGGGGTGGACGGGACTTGAACCCGCGACCTCTGGCTTGACAGGCCAGCGTTCTAACCGGGCTGAACTACCACCCCCAGTAGGCGGAACAGGGATCGAACCTGTGACCTCAGCCTTGTAAGGGCTGCGCTCTCCCACCTGAGCTATCCGCCCACAAATAAAATACATTTTATACTATTAGAAAATCCCCTTTTCTGTCAATCACTGCCCTTGCTCTTATCCCAAATCCTTAACCTTATCCTGTAAAATAATTAAATGGCTTATCTATGGATAGTCTTATCATTGATATCGGCATTCACCCTTGCCACGAGTGATGCACTTACAAAGAGGGCCCTTGCTCATGGCAATGAATACCTCGTAGCATGGTTTAGACTTCTTTTTTCACTTCCTCTACTCTTACTCTTGTGGTTTTTTATTCCTATGCCAAAACTGGATATAGAATTTTATAAGGCTTTTGCCTTTGCATTGCCACTTGAGATAATAGCAATTGTTTTTTACATAAAGGCACTCAGGTTCTCTCCACTTAGCCTGACACTCCCGTTTCTTGCACTCACACCTGTACTTTTGATTTTTACCTCTTATTTAATAGTAGGTGAGAAGGTTTCTTTCCTGGGTATCATCGGTATAATTTTCCTTGCTTCCGGAAGCTATACCCTGAATATACATGAAATGCGGAGAGGCATCTTTGAGCCTTTTAGAGCTATAACAAAAGAGAAGGGTTCGGTTCTGATGATAGGTGTTGCCCTGATTTACAGCATTACAGCATCTCTGGGCAAGGTGGCGATAGAGCATTCATCTCCATTGTTTTTCGTGATTACATACTATATAGCAGTGACCACTATTTTTGCTCCTGTAGCTTTATGGATGGGAAGACCTGAACTGAAGAGTTTCGTCTCAGGAAGACAATTTACAGGTCTACTCCTTCCAGGATTTTTCTATGCGGTAATGGCAGCCTCCCACATGATTGCAATGAGCCTTACAAAGGTAGCCTATGTGATATCCGTAAAGAGAACAAGCTTAATTATTGGTGTAATGTATGGTTATCTCTTTTTCAGGGAGAAGAATATAAAGGAAAGACTTTTCGGTGCAACACTGATGTTTATTGGTTTTGTGATGATTGTGACAGCTTAGCCTCTCTACTTCAGCCTGTCTGTATCAAGTGGTATCAGGACTATCTCTATTCTCCGATTTTTTGCCCTTCCTTCTTCTGTGTCATTTGAGGCAACAGGTCTGAATTCTGCATAACCTGATGCACTTAGAAATCTTGGGTCTATGCCCGTCTTTTCCTGGAGGTATCTGACCACATTGGTTGCCCTTGCAGTTGAGAGCTCCCAATTAGTAGGAAACTTCTTGATGATTCTTGGACCTATCGGAATATTATCCGTATGCCCTTCAATCCTTATCTGCTTGTCAGAGACTTTTTTAAGAATCTCGGCAACCCTATCAAGTACCTTTTTGCCATCTTTCTTTATCTCTGCACTTCCCGAGTCGAATAATATTTTCTCCACCATGCTTAAGGAGAGTTTATCCCTGAGCTGGGTAACTGCTATTTCACCTTTTTTGATCTCTTCCTTCATCTCTACGACAAGGTTGTCATAAGTCTTTTTGAGTTCTGCTATCGCCTTCTCCTTTTCCTCTATTGCCTTAGATCTTTCTTCTGAAAGACCTTCTATCTCTGTTTTCAGTTCTGTTATCTGCATATTTTTTGACCTCAATTCATCTTCGAGCCCCTTTATCCTGATTTCGCTCTCGGATAGTTTTGCTTTAAGGTCAGTGACATCCTTTGTCAGCTCATCCTTCTTTGCCTCAAGCAGGTATTTGAGATTTGCATTTTTCTTTGAAAGCGTTTCTTTCTCCTTCGTTAGCTCGTCATGTTCCTTCTTGAGTTTTGAGAGCTCTGCTTCGAGATTTGCCTTCTCTATCTCTGTCACCTTAAGTTTCGCTTCGAGGCCTGCCTTCTTTGCCTCTGTTGATGTGAGTTTTTCTCCGAGGATTGAGACATCCTTCTTAAGGTCACTGATATCAGCAAGCCTTGCCTTATATTCGCCTGTAGAGACGCATCCTGCAAAAAGTAAGATTCCTAAGATAATTGACAGTATCCTTTCAAATTTCATGAGTGCACCTCCTGAGAAAGATTTGTCCCTTTTAATTGAAATTTAAAAAAATCTGTCAAAGTTTAAACTGCATCCTTCATCTTTGTCAAATTTTTATCTTATCCCAAAAATAGAGATAGAACCACAAAATGCAGTAAAACCAAGAACTTAGATAGGAAAGGCTGGTGAAAAATTTTTATACGACACCTTAATGCATATCTGTCCAAAATAAATTTTTCTATATGCTTGAGATTAAGGGATATGGCTCAATTTCTGAGGCAAAATCACGGGTCTACCTAAACGGGGCTGAAGTCGAAGCGGAAGCCTCGGCGTGAAATCTGACAAAGACATTATGGTCAAATCCAAGAAATACATTTGTATAAAGGTAGTTTATTTTGTGAAGAAATTGAGCCATATCCCTCATTTCGATTATTTTGGATAGCAGTAATCTTAATGTTGCATAAACTATAATCATTGACAGGACAGATATACAACATTAAGGTATACTATACTATGCTTCAGGCAGTTCTACTAATTGTTTTTTTATCTATTTCTGTACTTGCCTACCCTTTCATCTCAGATAATGAGATTGCATTATTTCAGAAGGAGCTTGAAGGAAGGCCTCTTGGTGAACGCATTGCATTCTGGGCAGAGAAGTTTGTTGGTACCCCTTACGACCCTAATCCAATTGGAGAGTATGTAACTAAGAACGTGATTGTTGCCGATGAGCGTGTTGACTGTATGTATCTGAGTTTCAGGACGCTTGAATTAAGTCTTGGGAGAACACCGGCAGAGGCTATATTGATTGCACTGGATAAAAGATTTATTGATAAGGGAAAGATTGTAGAGGGTAAGGTTATCAATTATGAAACCAGGTTTCAATACGGTGAAGACATGCTCGACAGTGGTAAGTGGGGCAAGGAGATTACAGAAGAGATAGGTCCGCTCATAGAGATAAAAGGTTCAAGAGGACGGGAGAAGGTAAGGATCATCTCCAGAGAGGCTATGCTGTTTAAGACTTCATCCCTTCGAAGTGGTGATATACTTTTTTTCATCAAATCCCCGGATAAAAGGGCCGCAGATGAAATCGTTGGGCATATGGGCATTGTAAAAAAAGAAGGCGGTATCTTATATCTTATCCACGCCAGTGGAGTCAAAAACAGAGGTGGTGTGGTCAAAAAGGTTTTACTTTCTGATTTTATAAAATCAATGGCTTTCATAGGGATAAGGGTAAGTAGGTTCGACTAGGCCCGCACTCTATTTACTCCGCCTCTGGAATTTTGTTTTCTTTCTCAACTTTTTGTGTTTATGTTTGCTCATCTTTTTCTTACGCCATTTTACAACACTACCCACACAATCACCTCCTCACTTTTTTCTTT
>JBFMAM010000139.1:0-5233 GCA_040755805.1 Nitrospirota bacterium | reverse complement strand
TTAGATGCCATACACCTTGATGGCTTATATGCCATAAACCCTGATGGGACCATGAAATGGAGGTTCTACACTGGGAAAACCGTCTTTCATGAATCACCTGCTATAGGTTCTGATGGAACTATATATCTACAGTCAGGTAGTTACACCTTTGCCATTGGCCCCCTATTAACACCCCCTGTAGCAGTTGCTGAACCCGGAATCGATGTAAATGGCAATCTTATCCTTGATGGTAGCAATTCCTGTGACTCTGACGGCACAATAATTTCTTGGAACTGGGCTTTGACTAATCGAGATCCAGCCGGTAATAATTTTACCCTTACTGGTAAAACTGCATTAATTGAAGGAGTGGATATTGGAATCTATGATGTCACCTTAACTGTCACCGATGACGATGGGCTCACTGGCACGAATACCGCTGTACTTTATGTTCCAGCGGGTGTAGGGGTGGGTGTTTGTCCTGAGCTTCAAGCACTATTGGATAACACCAAGGCTGCCCTCGGCATAACAGATGAAGATCAGATTGTTCCTGCTATCATCGACTTACAAAATCAGGTATCCACTTTAACCCAACAAAATGCTGATCTTACTGAAGAAAATACGAAACTTAAGGATGAGATCACTGAGTTACAAAACAAAATTGATCAGATAAATAATACCTTGACTGTTGGCCTTGGCAGTATAGAGACAGACTTCCAGAGTGTATTTAATGATCCTGATTTTATTATTCCTGGAGATACGCTACTTGAGAAATTTCAGGCCTTAAACCAAGCTGTTCTTGATTTGAACAAGGGAAGAAAGGAAGGCATCTATGTAAACCTTGGTGGCAAGCCAGGAAAAGGAAAGTAGGAATCAGACTCAGAGATCAGTAATGTTTTGCAGGGCTCGGAACTTCACATAACAGCGGATAAAAGGGAAATCAAAGATTTCCCCAAATTGCCTTCGGCAACTTCTTTTATCCGCAGAACGTTAGGCGACATTTTGCTTGGCGGCTGGAAAGGAGGTGATAAAAACAAGGAAGAAGAAAATAGAAAGGGTTTTTGGAGCGATGGGAGCCCGTACCCTATTTAGGATGAAAAGAACATCCGTACGATCCAAAATCTAAAAAATGAAGGAGGGAAAATGATGCGAACGATTCTAATAGGACTGATGGCGATTACTCTATTATTTGGAGTGTCGCTGGAGGCGTCAGCCTATGATGGTTCAGCCTTTTATGACTGGGGACCGGGTGTTCCGAATTATAATCTATCAGCGGTAATCAATAATGGCACTATTGGTACTGCCGACCTCTTTTTCGGAGACTTTCTCGGAATTTCGGCTACCCAACCAAATGCACTTGGATGGGGTGACAGTGGGACCATTGTTAATTGGGCTGATTATTGGTGGATTTATTGGGCTGGAGATGGAAATACCAATGGCGATGCCTTAGATGGAAAATGGGTGCATATAATTTATCCGACAGAAGGATGGTGGGATTTAGGTTTTGAAACAGATAAAGTAGTAGTCTTCCTTAGTCAAGACCATGGCCCATATTTAGGGGAAGGACTTGAGGCCCGAGTTTATGGTTCGAATACTCTCTGGGGTCCGGTTAGCAGCCAAGCAGTATTGACCGATGTCTATCTAGATGGCTGGCGTCCCCATAATCCTGCTGAAGATATAGATAATAATGGTTGGTCTAGCGATGATATTGCTGGAGTATATGAGCTTCCTGGAATGTACCGCTATATAAAGATTGCGGCTTGGAGTGATGGTAGTGTTGATTCTTATAATGAGCCAGAAGTTGACGCCGTGGCAGGTGTAATTACAGTGATCCAAGTAGTTGTTGACATCAAGCCAGGCAGTTTCCCCAACTCCATTAACCTTGGAAGCAAGGGCAATGTTCCTGTAGCCATTCTAAGCGATTCGGCTTTCGATGCAACGACTGTTGACCGGAGCACTGTGGTATTCGCTGGTGTATCTCCACTTTCTATTGGAAAATCGCCTGAAGATGTGAATGGCGATGGGCTGTTGGATGTTATTTTGCACTTTAGTACTCAAAGCTTGAACCTACAGCCTAGTGATATTGAGGCATGCCTGACCGGAAAGACTCTCGGCGGACAGGACTTTGAAGGCTGCGATAGCGTACGTATAGTTAAATAGTATAAACAAAGACAGTGAGAGAGGGGTAAAGCTTACTCCTCTCTTTCGCTGTATAGAATGCCGCCAAGCAAAACAGTCGCCTAACAGAGTGCTTGAGGTTATCACCCAAAGGCTTTGCCCTTCTCAAGCACTCGAACCGTTAGCCGCTAATTGCAGGTAAAAAAGAAAGGAGTAAGAAATGAAAAAGGTTATAGTGTTAACAGCATTATATATTTGTATTTGTTTTTGTTTAGTTTATGCAAGCGAGATAATCAAAGGTCCTTTACCGGAAAAATTCCCTCCACCTGAAAAATGTTCAGCTTGCCATAATGTACCTCAGACATCCAAAGAGCTCTCGCAGTCGGCTCACAAGGATTTAAAATGTCTCGACTGTCATTTGCCAGGGGTTGTCCAGAGGATAAAATACGAGAGTAAAGATTGCGGTTTCTATCGTTTAGGGTATCACGACAAAGAGGGAAACTGGTTAGAAGTCACTAAAAACGAAGGGTGCTTGAGGTGTCATGCAGCCAAGGGAATAAAAGATACAACTGAGAAATGCTCAGCGTGCCATATGCCCGAGGCTGGTATTGATGAGATAGTTATTTTGAAGGATAAAACGAAACCTCGAATACCTGATAACATTAGGGAAACAAAGAAACTCTCACACAAATCCCATATTTTTAAGATTCACCTTAGAAGCGGGATAGAGAAATAGTGCGATGACTCTTAGGATGCCTGCAATAGCGGCTAACAGCAGGCTAAAAGATAGACATTCAAATGCTATCACACTTCTTTTAGCCTGCAACCGTTATCTGCAATTGCAGGCTGCGAAAGGAGGAAAAATCAATGAAGATATCTTTCAAATTAGTCATAACAATTTTCATTCTCTTAACGATGGTATTTTGTCTTGGTGCTGCGAGTGCAGCTACAGATCTTTCATTTATTGAATTACGCATAAATAATGGAAAATATTTTTGAATTTATGTATCATAGAGTTCATGAGACCTTATGGAAACCAAAAGCAGTTAGAACGGCGGCGCCGGCGCGCCATTTTGCTGCTGAAAAAAACCGAAAATCTGCTGGCAGTAGCCAAAAAGATAGGTTGTTCGGTGAGCTCGGTCTTTCGTTGGTGGCTGCTCTATCAGAAAGAAGGGACCAAAGGCCTGGCCCCAAAGCCAGTGCCTGGCAGACCTCCAAAGCTCTCCAAAAAGCAGAAGGAGAAACTTGTGAAGCTCCTCTTAAGGGGAGCCATTTATTTCGGCTACTCAACCGATCTCTGGACGACCAGGCGAGTACAAGAGTTAATCTGGAAGCAATTTCACATCCACTACCATCCCAACCACATCTGGAGACTGCTAATTTCTCTGGGTTGGAGCTGTCAGAGACCAGAGAGAAGGGCTCGGGAGAGGAACGAGGAGACAATTGCATACTGGAAGAGGTATCGTTGGCCTCATATAAAAAAAGGCCAAAAGGCTTGGTGCCCATCTCGTTTTCCTCGATGAATCCGGGTTTTTGCTTATCCCCAATATCAAAAGAACTTGGGCACCAAAAGGTCAGACCCCGATCCTTAAACACAGCTTTCAGCATGATCGAATCTCCTCTATCTCTGCTATCTCTGTTTCCCCTAAAAGAAAGCGCATCGCCTTATACATCCAGTTTCATCAGTCTAACATCAACTCAGATCTGGTGCTTCAATTTATCCGTTACCTATCACGGCACCTCCGGGGAAATATCATCCTGCTATGGGATAGCAATCCCACTCATAAAAGCCGCAAGATTAAAGCTTTCTTGGTTAAACACCCCCGTATTCATCCAGAACGCTTTCCAGGGTATGCCCCAGAGCTTAACCCAGATGAGTTTGTCTGGACAAACCTTAAAGGGCAGCTTGCCAATGCCGCACCCAAAGATTTCAAAGAGTTGCTTAGACTTATTAACCATACAGCTAAAAAGCTCAAAGGTTCTAAAAACCTCCTATGGTCTTGTATCTATGCATCAGATTTGCCATGGGATAAATAGAGTTTTTCCATTACTTATGCGTAAATCAGTAAGTTCGAGCTTGATGCAACCCATGTCTTTGAGCTTGATAAACCAGAGAGGGTATGCGGTAATACAGCCCTGATGCTTTCCCAGACGAGATTCAAGGATTACTTTCAGGTCATGGGCAGCTTTGAAAAACACTTCGGGGAATTCAAAAATTGCAGCACGATGCAGGGCCGGAGAGAAGATGAACAGAGAGGCTGCTCCTGCTAAAAATATGGGTTTTGGGAAGGCCTCAAGCAGATGTATGTTCCTTTTTACAAAAGTCCCAGAGAAGGGGAAGGTAAAAACCCGTCTTTCCACCCACTTTAAAAACGACGAAATCACTTTGAATCTCTATAAATGTTTTGTGGCCGATTTGATAGAAAACCTCAAAGTAGGGAAATACACCTTGGTTATAGCCTTTTATCCTGCAAAGTTAGAAGATAAAGTTATTTCATGGTTAGGAGTAGAGCACTCTTATACTCCTCAGGTAGGGAGGCATCTGGGTAAGCGGATGGAGAATGTCTTCCGAGAAGCCTTTTTGAAGGGGTTCAGTGAGGTCTTAGTGATTGGTAGTGACATACCCGATTTAACCCCTTCAGTAATAGATAAAGCTTTTAATGCCTTGAGAAACCATGATGCTGTCATAGGTCCTTGTGTTGATGGTGGATATTATCTCATAGGATTTAAAAAAAAGACGTTTCTGCCCTATATATTCAGAAACATACAATGGAGTACTGAAGAGGTGTTTCGTAAAACCATGACAGTATTCTCAAGGCATGGTTATAAAGTCCACATGCTGCCGGAATTGAGGGATATAGACATAGACAGGATTGAAGATTTAAGGGCCTTTTACAAAGAAAGCAAGAAAAAGAGGGGTAAATATTCAAAGACCCCCTCTTATCTTTCCTCTATTGAGGACGTTCTGGGTTATGAAGACTAAATTATCAATAGTTGTTCCTGTGCTTCATGAAACCGAGGCTATAAATCCATTTATCGAACATATCCGTAAAGTGGGTGAGGGGGAGGATTATGAGATTATCGTTGTGGATGGAAGTCTTGAAAGAAATACGATAGATGCAATAAAAGACCAGGATGT
>JBFMAM010000138.1:0-5246 GCA_040755805.1 Nitrospirota bacterium | reverse complement strand
CTATGATTCCAGAGGAATCAGGTTGGCTTTCTACCGGTCCGGTAAGCATTCACGATGCTTGCAGCCGCTTCTTCGATGGCCTTGTTAGAGATATCCAGAACTCGCCAGCGGGGATTCTGTTTAAAAAATTTCCTACTCCACTCGATCTCATCAGCTACCCTGACAGGATCCGCGTATTTGGCGAAAGGCGCAAGACCCAATAGTTTCAGTCTCGCCTCTCTGAGCTTCACAAGACTCTCAACACTAATTATCAGACCAAAAATCTTGTGTTGATCTACCTGAAATAGCTCTTCTGGAGGAAACATGTCCGGATGAATGGGGACATTGGCAACCTTCCACCCTTGGTTGGCAAGATATGTCGAAAGGGGGGTCTTGCCTGTTCGAGAAAGACCCACAAGGATCATGTCAGCAAGTTTAAGACCCTGTGGAAGCTTTCCGTCATCATGTTTGACTGCAAAGTTAATCGCCTCAATCCGGCGGAAATAATCTTCGTCCAAAACGTACTGTCGTCCAGGAATAGCCATTGGTTTCTCCTTCAAAAAGATAGAAAGCTGCAGAATGAAATCACCAATGACATCAATTGCCTTTATCCCTCGGCGCTCGGCCTCCCGTATTAAGAAGTCCCTCAGAGTTGGCTCGACTATGCTGAAGGCTACCAGGGCCTCATCCTCCGCTGCCTGTTTGGCGATACGAGTGATATATTTTTTATCTGTAACCAAAAAAAACGCCTTAACTTCAACATTTTCACGGTTAAACTGCACAAGAGATGCTCTGGCAATCCTGCTGATCGTCTCCCCTGTACCTTCCCCAACCAGGTAAACGACCTTTTTCTTGGAAAGGCGCTTCTTCATTAGTTCAATCCTTTTCATATGTAACTCCACAGGAAAAATGTGGTGTTTCCATGACGGATTAATTGTCCACCCGGGTGCTCAGACTCAGAGGCAAGGGGCTTGATAATTAAGTCGGCTGAAAGCTTCCTGGCTAGTTGCACCATGTGAGTAACTAGTTCCGGAGGCGGCCTCAAGGAGTAGATAAGATCTATAGCAGTATATGCAGAAATATCTGGCTCCATGATATCATCTGCAATGACCTTAAGTCCGATGTATTTGAATGGTCGAACATCTGTTGCAAAAACCCGTACGCCTTTTTCGAGCAAAGCAAAGGCAATATCAGGAAAATGACCAATACCAATCTCTACCACATTACCGTATTTGCCAGCGATATAGTTCACCAGACCCTCATAGCGATGAGAACGGTTTAATCTTCCACAGATCTCCAAAAAAACACCTCTTCAATCGGGATTTTGGCTATCTTAGGTTTGCATACTATCCCCAATGCCTTTTCCATTTGAATCTTATGCTCCATCATAGCCACATTTCTCCTTGCTGACACCACCGTGTCAGGATTCACCGAGATTGAGGTACAGCCACAACGGATCATGAACTCAAGATAGTCTGGATACACGCTGGGAGCCTGTCCACAGATGGATGTGGTCACCCCGTGTTTCTTACATACGGCCATAGTATACGCTATTGCCCTTAGTACCCCCAGATTCCTCTCATCATAAAGTTCTTGTACGGATGTGTCATTTCTGTCCACGCCGAGTATAAGCATGGTTAAATCATTTGTTCCGAAACTCACGCCATCTATTCCCTCCCTGCAGAATTCCTCAATCATAAAACATGCGCTGGGAACCTCCACCATTATCCAGAGTTGAAAACTGTGGTCAGTCCGGTGGTCTAATCCTTCCTCTTGCATAATCTTAACCGTCTTCCGAAAAACCTCGAGAGTTCTAACAAAGGGAACCATTACCCATATATTGGTGAATCCCATCTTTTCCCTTGCCTGCCTGATCGCTTTTAGTTCAAGCCTGAAGATATCATCTTCCTTCGTGTATCTGTACTCTCCCCGATAACCAATCATCGGGTTAGGGCCTACATGGTCTCTTTCATACTTTTCACCACCAGGCAATTCAAGAAATTCATCAGGCTTAAAATCAAGAAATCTATATACCACTGGACGCGGGAAGAAAGCTTCTGCTACCTGCCCGACTCCACGGGAGAATGTGTCGATCATCACCTGATCCCCGCCTTCTTCTAAGAGGAGCCTCGGGTGTTTTCCAATACTAAGCATCAGGTGTTCAGCCCTCAAAAGGCCAACCCCATCAGCATTGGTTTCCTGAGCTACCTTCTTGGCAATCTCAGGAATAGACAGATTCACATAAACCTTGGTGGCTGTTATCACCTGACTAGATATGTCTAAAGGTGCCATTGTCATTTTGACCTCCTCTTGCTCTACAGCAACACCCTTAAATATGAGGCCTCGCTGTCCATCCACAGTTACCATCTCACCATCTTTAAGTACCTTTGTGGCATTTTCAGTTCCAACGACACAAGGGACCCCAAGTTCCCGGCTTACGATAGCGGCATGACATGTCTTGCCGCCCAAGTTTGTTACCACAGCAGAGGCAATCTTCATGACCGGAACCCAATCGGGCGCAGTCATCTCCGTAACCAAAACATTACCTTGCTTAAAACTTGATATGTCCTTAACATCTAATATGATCTTTGCCGGGCCTGATCCTCGACCAGGACTGACACCTATGCCCCTTGCGAGTATATCTTTTTCCATAAATTCTTTCCTTTCCTCGCCTTTTATTTCTCCCTTAACGCCATGGATTGTCTCAGGCCTCGTCTGAAGAATGAAGATTCGACCCCTCTCGTCTACAGCCCATTCAATGTCCTGCGGGCCCCCATAGTGATTCTCTATTTGCACACCATATTGCGCTAGACGAATAATCGCTTCGTCAGTTAGTGCTGGTCTGTCCTGCATTTTTTTGGGTACCGCGGCCCATTTTGTGCCCCCTTTATTGTCGGATACAATTTGCTTCTCTTTTTTCACAACATGTTTTTCTAAAATTCGAAAGGTTCCTTTTTCAACAATATATTCATCGGGTGTCATCTGACCGCCTACAATGGCTTCGCCCAACCCCCAGGAGGCATTGATAACCACCTTATCTTTGGCGCCACTAACTGGTTCCAGTGTGAACGTGACACCGGATGCCTGAGAAAAAATCAACTCCTGGATGGCTACGCTGATGAGCACCTCATTGTGTGAAAACCCCTTTTCTTTTCGGTAGACAATGGCTCGAGGGGTAAACAAAGAGCTCCAGCACTTCTTTATGCTGCTTAAAAGGTTTTTCTGAGTCACATTCAAGAAGGTATCCTGCTGGCCTGCGAAACTGGCACCTGGCAAGTCCTCGGCCGTAGCCGAAGACCGCACAGCAACCGCCACATTCTTCTTGCCAACATGCTCACAAAGTTCCTGGTATGCCCTTAGAATCGCCTTCTCCATCTCCTTTGGCATTGGCAAGCCCTCAATACGACTCCTGATTTTCTTTGATATATCTTGCAGGGATTTCATGTCAGCCATATTCATATCGAAAAGGAGAGCTCCAATTTTCTTGTCTGCCTTCGTCTTTTCCAAGAAAACCTGGTATGCGTGGGCTGAGACGGCAAAACCATTAGGTACAGGTACGCCAATCCGACCCACTAGTTCCCCGAGATTGGCGCATTTGCCCCCGACAAGGGGAATGTCTTCCTTGCTTAGGTCCTTAAACCACAGCACAACATCACGCTTCTTCATAATGGAAAAATTGCCCCTTTCTTAATCGTCTTTCTTATACGTTATTCGGTTTACCCAAATAATTCAATTGAGATACTGCAGATGTTGTGAAAAAATTTATTTTTTTGATACCTTAGTGTACCTTTAACTGATGGTTCTCAAAATATTTTAGTGAATATAACCAATAAGATATTTCCAAAAATTCATCAAGTTAAATAAATTTTTGAACAATGTCTGCAGTATCCATGTTAACGATCCACGATTTCAGGTCTACCCTCTATTATCTTGTTAGCAATCTCCTCTATGGAGCTATTTGTGACATCTATAACCTGCAGTCCCTTGATCTGATTAAATATCCGATGACTATATTCCAGTTCCTTCTTTATATGTGTTATGTCCGTATAATCGGTAGACCCAGCGTATTTAAGCCTCTTTTGCCTGATAAAGGCAAGTCTCTCTGGTGCGATAGTAAAGCCTACCCCTTGGGTTTTTAGAGCAAAGACCTTATTTGGTGGTTTTATACCAAGGATAATAGGAACATTAGCCACTCTCAAATTATTGTTACACGAAAGATAAAGACTGGTGGGAGTCTTAGAGGTTCTTGAAACGCCAAGAATGATAAGATCTGCCTTCTCCAGAGTCTCTATGCCCTGTCCGTCATCGTGCCTCAGGGTAAAATCAATCGATTCGGCAAGACGAATCGATTCTTCTCCGATACCTCTTAACAGCCCGGGGCTCAAAATAGGGTTCAGGTTCCAGAGCTTTCTTATTCGGTCAAGGAGTGGGCCAAGAAGATCGATGGTATAGACATCTATTTTCCGCTTTCCTTTGCGAATCCATGCCCTGAGTTCCTGTGAGACCAAGGAGTAAATAACGATACCTTTCACCGCCTCAGCCTGGGTCAGGATTTCATTTATCTGTTCCTTAGTCTTGATATAAGGAAATTTCTTGAAAGTCGGCTCTATCTCTTTGAATTGCACCAGGACCGCACTTATCACCATCTCAGCCGTAATCCCGGTTGCGTCAGAGACGATGAATACATGCACTTTTTTCTTGGGCGGGCTCATGGTGTTTTGGGTCAGATCTTTGAGGTCAAACTTGAATTATACATTTCATCATTCATTTATTTTAAATTAGCATATGGTGCCGTATTTCTTCAATGATCATTCTGCTTATTCATTATACATCACACTATCTTCACTCCCAGCACATTCTTCATAATCCTTATTGCCGCATCGTGGTCTTCTTTTGCAAGTCCTGCGACTGAGTCTTCCACTACTTTGACCTTATAATCCCTCAACACCGCGTCTGATGCCGTGAACATTATACATATGTGGGTCACACACCCGGTAAGCCTCAGGCTATCTACCCCGAGCCTTTTAAGGGCTTCATCGAGTCCTGTTTTATAGAATCCTGAATAAGTAGTCTTTTCTATCACCAAATCGCCCTCCTGAGGTTTGAGTTCATCAACCATTTCAGCGCCCTTTGTGCCCTTTACAGCATGGGGAGGCCAGCCGAACTTAGAAAATTCCTTATCATCTGGTGCGTGGGTATCACAGATATAAATAATGGGTGTACCTTCAGCCCGTGCCTTCTTTATTTCTCTTTTTATGTTTGGTATT